>JAYTZB010001755.1:0-2301 GCA_043742085.1 Polyangiaceae bacterium | reverse complement strand
CGCGTCCGAGACCGAAGAGATCGATCTTCGTCAGCACGGGCAGATAGAAGCCGTTAGCCGAGCTCGCGCGCGTGAGCGCGTCGCGGAGCATCTCCCGATCGAGCTCGAAATCCTTGCCGAGAGCGTCGGCGAGCGCGTCGACGCGCACGACCGGCAGCGAGATGACGAAGTCGATGTCGTTCGTCGAACGCGGGTCGCCTTGAAGCGAGCTAGCGACGCTTCCGCCCACGAAATAGAGTCCGCCCGCGGCCTCTATCGCCGTAGCTACGAGCATGGCGATGCCGATCGGGTCCGCCGCGGCAGGGCTCGCCACTAGAATTTCACGTCGGGGAAGAATCGCGCGGCGACATCGTTGCCGTAGATGCGTGCTGCGACGCGCGCCGCTACCTCGCGCTCCGAAGCGTCGGGGTGCGCCAGCTTCACCGATGCGGTAGCGAGCTGTCGCACCGAGGAGACGAGGCCGGTCAGGATCGTCGCGCGCTGTGCGTACGAACGCGCCCGGAGCAGCTCGAAGTAGCGCCGCGCCGCGGTATCGGACGTATCGACGGGTTGCGCCAGACCGCTCATCACCGCTGAGGATAGCGCGTCACTGGCAATACGCTGGCTCGCCGTAGGGCTTCTGCGCGTCGATGTCGGCCTTGCTGACGGTGCCGGTGCGGGCGACGTTCGCGTAGATCTTCGCGCTGGGGCGCGCGGCGCGGGCGCCCGTCATGCGGTCGACGGAGTGCAGCCCGAAGCGCGGGCAGTAGCCGCTCGCCCACTCGAAGTTGTCGAGCAGCGACCAGTAGAAGTAGCCACGGATGTCGATGCCGTCGGCCTTCGCGCGACCGAGCTCGTAGAGGTGCTCGAGGAGAAAGCGCGCGCGGTTGGTGTCCTGCGAATCGGCGATGCCGTTCTCGGTGATGACGATCGGCAACGCGTAGCGCTTCGCCTCCTGGAGGACGAGGCCGAAGCCCTTGGGGTAGATGTCCCAGAAGAAGTCGGTCTTCGGGCGATCGGTCGAGAGATGGTCGTTCTTGATGAACGCGTTGATGACGGGAATCTTCAGCCCGTTCACGGTGGCCTGGATCGCCGAGTAGTAGTTGATGCCGACGTAATCGGAGTGGCCGGCGAGCGTGGGATCGCCCTGCTTGTCGTTGGGGCCGTCGTACTTGCCGTCGAAGTCGTCGTCCCAGTCGCCGCGCACCACGGCGTTGAGGATCCAGTGGTTGTTGATGTAGCGGACGCGATCGGCAGCGGCGACGTCGTCCGGGTTGGTGGGATCCTCCGGCTCGACGGCCGGTGTATTGTGCACGATTCCCACCATCGAGGCCTTGCCGTCGAAGTCCACGTCCTTGGTGTCGTTGGCCTTGATGGCCTCGAAGCACTTCGCGTGCGCGCGTGCCTCGTTCTTGCCGACGGTGAGCGCGCGATCCACGGCGAGGAGGAGGCCCGGCGGGAAGCTGCCCTGGATGTAGCCGGCGATCGGCGCGACGAGCGGCTCGTTGATGGTGCCCCACCAGTCGACGTCGCCGCCCCAGCGCTTCGCGATGCGACCGCACCACGTGCCGAAGAGATCGATCAGCTCGGGACGCTCCCAGCCCTGCGGCTCGGCGCTCTTGCCGGGATCGGACAGGTAGTCGGGCAGCGCGAAGTGCTGGAGCGTCACGAACGGCGCGATCTTCGCGGCGTGCAGCGCGGCGAAGAGCTTGTCGTACGACGCGATGCCTGCGGCGTCGGGCAGGTCGGCGTCGAAGGCGGCGCGCGTGGGGTAGAGGCGCGCCCACTCGATCGAGAAGCGATAGGCGTTCTGGCCGGCGGCGACGAGCAGCGCCACGTCCTCGTCGATGTGCGCGAGCGCGTCCGCGCCGCCCACGTCGGGATCGTCACCGTTCTTGATCTTCATGGGCGTCTTCACCCACTTGCCCCAGTCGGTGTTGGGGAGGCCCTTCTCCACCTGGAAGCCTGCGCTCGCCGAGCCCCACAAGAAGGGCTGCGCGAACGTGACCGACGCGGGCTCCGCCGCGGTGAGGGGCTCCGGCGTGCTGCTCTTGCAGCTCGCGCTGGTCATGGCGACCGCGCTCGTGAGGAAGAGCGCGCACGCCATCGATGTTCGCTTCATGCTCGACTGCTTCATGCGCCCTCGGCGACCACGCGGTTCTTGCCCTCGGCCTTCGCCTTGTAGAGCCGCGCATCGGCGAGCGCGATGAGCTCGGTGGGCCCGCCCTCGGGCGCGACATCCGGCAGCGAAGCGAGGCCCATGCTCAACGTGACCTTGATGAAGCGATCGGCGGCGACCGGGATCTCGAGCTCCGCGATCGA
>JAYTZB010001754.1:0-6039 GCA_043742085.1 Polyangiaceae bacterium | reverse complement strand
CCCGAGGTCGTGGACGTGAAGGCAGTTCGCGCCGGCTTCGTCACCGACATCGATGCGCTCGCGATCGGGCTCACCGGCGTGGCGATGGGCGCGGGGCGCACGCGCGCCGATCAGAAGGTCGATCCCGCGGTGGGGATCGAGATCGATGCCAAGCCGGGTGATCCCGTGAAGGAAGGTCAGGTCGTCGCGCGCATCTTCGTGCGCACGCGCAGCGCGGCCGATGCGCTGGTGGAGCGCGTGGCGACGGCATTCACGTACGGCGACAGCGCGCCGGCGCCGCTCCCGCTCGTCATCGATCGCCTGTCGCTCTAGCTCAGCGCGCGAAGCGGCTCGCCTCGAAGGCGAGGAACGCGATCGCGCCCCCGATCGCTGCGAGCGGGACGGAGGCGAAGCGTCGTCGACCATGACCGGCCGCGAAGAGCCGCGCCGCGCGGCCCTTCACGCCGATCGCCACCATCAGCACGGCGGCGGGGAAGAGGTACGGCACGAGGAGGGCTCCGTCCGGCGGCGTCGGGTTCTCTCCCGTGGACGCGAGCGTCACCGTCACCATCGCGAGCGCGAGGAGGAGAATGGTCCCGCCGGCTGCGACCACCGCCCACGCGTGCGGCTTGAAGCGCAGACCGACGAAGCCGACGATCACCGCGACCACCAGCGAGACGAGCGAGATGGCACCGCTCTCCGTGGCCGAGGTCCCGTCGAACGCATGCGGTAGCGCGCGCGTGACGTCGAAACCACCTGCATGATGCATGTATTTCCACAGCGCGAATGCCGTGCCGCCGCCGACGACGATGACGACGGCGAGCCCTGCCGCCTTGCTGCCGACCGCGGGCTCGCGACGCTCTTCGGTGCGCGAGGACGCTTCGCGCGCCATGCGCGACGGTGCGGCGAGCTCGAGACCGCCGCCCGACGCGCGATGTCCGCCCGACGCGCGCGTCGACGCGGGCCCGCCCGCCGACCGTGAGCTCTGCGCGGTCGGCAGGGAGGTGCTGGCGACGTTCCGCTCGATCTCCATGTCGAAGTCGTCGTCGTCGCCGCCGTCGAAGGGGAGCGAGCGGGGACCGGACAGCGACGGTGACGAGCCGCGTGCCGACACCGGCGGCGCGGACATGGCTGGCGGCCGCGTCGACGGAGCGAGCGCCTCGGCCGCCATCGCGCTGGTGTCGAATGCCGGAATGGCGCCGATGCTGCCGGGACCGAGGTCGGGCACGCGCGGCGCCTTCACCGCGTCCATCTTCGGGCGCGAGCGGCTCGAGCGCGACGCGCCGGGCACATCGAGGTCGGGCACATCGGCGAGAGCGGCGGCCGGCGCAGGAGCCGGCGCGGGCGCGGGCGCGGGCGCGGGCGCAGGAGCCGGTCGCAAGACATTCGGGCGCGGAGGGGCGCTGCGCCGCTTGGGCACGCGCTCGGCGACCCACGTCGCGAGCTCCTGCCTCGTCGCCTCCGTCGTTCCGCTCGACGACGCCGCGCCCGCGAGCGCCATGCCGAACGCCTCGGGCGTGTCGAAGCGCGCGTTCCGATCGCGTTGCAGCGCGGTGGCGAGGACGTCGGCGAGGATCGCGGGCACGTCGGGGTTCACGTCGCGGACGTCGAGGATGGGATCATCGACGATCGCGATGCGCGTCTCGGACGCGGTATCGCGAAGGAACAAGGTCGTCCCCGTGAGGAGCTCCCAGAGCACGACACCGAGCGAGAACACATCGGCTCGCCGATCGACGTCGCCGCCCGTGACCTGCTCGGGTGCGAGGTACGCCGGCTTCGCCCGCGAGGCCGACTGCGCATCGGCGCGTCGCGAAGGCGAGTCGGCATCGACGAGCGTGACGCTCCCGTCGTATCCGAGGCTCACGTTGTCGGGCGAGAGGGCGCCGTGGACGGCCGCTTTCCCGGAGAGGCCCTTGCCCGCCTGCGCCATCTCGCGCGCCACTGCGCACACGACGTGGACGGCGACCCCGGCACGCATCGGGCCGATCGCGCCCTTCAGACAGGCAGCGAGCGAGGCACCTTCAGCTCGTAGGTCCGTGAGCCCGGCCACGCTGTTCTTATATCACTTCAACCGCGAGCCCGGGGCCGCGTCGCGTGCGCTGTCATCGATGGTCGCGAGACACAGTGCCTCGGATGGCCCGCTGGCCAGCAGCATCCCGTGGGACACGAGCTTCACCTTCTTGCCGTCGAATTCGGCCGAGCCGAACTCGCGCGGCGCGAGGTTGGCAACGACGATCACCTTCTTGCCGACGAGCGCCTCGGGCGCGAACGACAGCGCGAGGCCGGCGACGATGGTGCGGGGCTCGGCCTCTCCGAGGTCGACGGTGAGACGCAGCAGCTTGTCCTTCTTGGGGACCTTCTCGCAGGTCTTCACGACCCCGACCCGGAGGTCCACCTTGGCGAAATCATCGTAGGCAATGATCCCGCTCTCGGCCGTGGCCGTGGCCGTGGCCGTGGCCGTCCCCGTTTTCTCTTTCGCCTCTCCCGCCTCCGCCTCGAGCTTCGGCACGAGCTTCTCGAGCAGCTCCTTCTGCGCCTTTTCGTCGTACGTCGGGAAGAGCGCGCCGGCGTGCGCGAGCGAGAGCCCTGCGCGGATCGACGGCAGGCTCGACGGCCAGATGTCGACGCCCACGCCGACGCGCACCGGCGGCAGCCCGAGCTGCGCGCGCATCGCATCGGCCTTCTGCGGCATCGCCGGCCAGAGCATGACGCTCAGCGCCTCGAGCACGCGGAGGCAGCGCGAGAGGATCTTGTTCACGCGCGCGGTGTTGCCGGCCTTCACCTCGGCCCACGGCTCGGTCTTCGCGATGTAGAGGTTCGCGGCGTTGCCCAGCTTCATCGCGTGGTCGAGCGCCAGATGAGGAGCGATCTCGAGCCACGCCTTCCGCGCCCCGTTCACGTTCTCGTCGTACGCGGCGTTCAGCTCCGCTTCGACCGCGGTGTCGGTCGTCATGTCGTCGTCGGGGTGCTTGCCGTCGGTGTTCTTGGCGCACAAACCGATCACGCGCGAGAGGAGGTTGCCGATGTTCTTGCCGAGGTCGGCGTTGTAGCGCTCGAGGAGCGCGGCATGATCGAAGTCGCCGTCCTGCCCGAACGCGATGGCGCGCAGGAGGTGATAGCGCAGCACGTCGGGCCCGAGCTCGGCGGCGAGCTTGAGCGGATCGACGGCGTTCCGCAGCGATTTGCCCATCTTCTGGCCGTCGACGGTGAGAAAACCGTGCGCGTAGACGACGTCGGGGAGCTCCTCTTCCTTGTATCCTGCACTCAACAGGAACGCCGGCCAGAACACCGCGTGGAAGCGCAGGATGTCCTTGCCGACGAGGTGGACGACCTTCGCATTGGGCGCCCAGAAGCGCGCGAGATCGCCGGTGCCGAGCGCGCTGCGATAGTTGGAGAGAGCATCGAACCACACGTACATGACGTGCTTCGGGTTGCCGGGCACCGGGATGCCCCACGAGAACGTGGTGCGCGACACCGAGAGGTCCTTGAGGCCGCCCTGCACGAACGAGAGGACCTCGTTCTTGCGCGACTCGGGCTGGATGAAGTGCGGGTGCCGCGCGTAGAAGTCGAGCAGCGGCTTCTGCCACTTCTCGAGCCGGAAGAAGTACGAGCTCTCCTTCACGCGCTCGACGGGCGACTTGTGGATCGGGCAGAGGTTGCCCGGCTGCTCGAGCTCCTTCTCGGTCTTGAGCGACTCGCAGCCGACGCAGTACCAGCCCTCGTACTCGCCCTCGTAGAGGTCGCCGCTCGCTTCGATCTTCTTCCAGAGCTCCTTCACGAACGCTTCGTGATCGGAGTCGGTGGTGCGGATGAAGCGATCGGCCTTGATGTCGAGCTTCGGCCACGCCTCGCGGAAGCGCTGGCTGATGCCGTCGGTGAAGGCCTTGGGCTCCATGCCCTTGCCCTTGGCCTCACGCTCGATCTTGAGGCCGTGCTCGTCGGTGCCCGTGAGCATGAAGGTCTCGTCGCCGATGAGCTGATGGAAGCGGCGGAGCGCGTCCGTGGCGATCGTCGTGTACGCAGTGCCCAGATGCGGCACGTCGTTGACGTAATAAATCGGCGTCGTGACGTAAAAGCGGCCCATCGCGAGACGGGCTTAGCACGATTGTCGTCTAGCTGTGCGCGGTCAGCTTCTGGCGCGGGGGCGGCGGATCCTGGAGGACGCGCGAGGCGAGCGGCGCGTCGTCGAGGACGCGTCGCACGGCCATCATGAACGGGCGATCGATGGCGACGCGGACGTCGCGCGACGGCGGGCTCTCGGCGGGCGCCTGGAGGAGCCGGAGGTCGCGCGTGAGCGCACGGCCGAGACGACCACTGGCCTCGCGATGGGCGTTGGTCTCGCGCGGGACGATCGACGCCGGCATGGGCGCGACGAGCACCACCTCCGAGCCGGCCTGGCGGATCCACGTCGCCTGGTAGAGCGCCGCGGCCTGCCCGGTCGACTCGTGGAACATCAGCGGACGCCACTCGAGCTGGCTCGTGAGATCGAAGCTGCGCTCGCCCACCGCGAGCGTCGCGCGATCGAGCGCGATGGGCATGCCCTTGCCGTCGCTGAGGTAGACGCGACCGAGCGCGTTCTTGTCGTGGCCCTCGACATGACGCACGAGCGCGGCGGTGGCAGCGGCGGTGAGCGCCGCATCGTGCGCGATGCCGTCGACGAGATCGAGGTCGGCGAGAACGGCGATGCGGGCGAGGAGCTCGTCGTCTTCCTCGGAGCGATCGTCGATGCGCGCGGGCACGTAGCGGGTCTGCGTGGGCGTCGTGAAGGCGAGCAGCGCCGTCGGTCGACCGTAGGAAGCGAGGAGCGCGACGCCGAACGGCGCATCCCAGGTGGCAAACACCGTGCGCTTCGTGGCATCTGGCTCGTCGCGAGTGCCGCGCGTGACGCGCGTGAGGCCAGTGGCATCCGCCTCCAGGTACGTGCCGCTGGGCTGCACGACCGGGCGGCGCGCGAGCACCGCCCACGCGATCGCGACGAGGCCCGCCAGACCGACCGCGATCTGGACGGCGAGCGGAAGCGGTAGAGCGAGGGGCCCCGCCGCCGCGGACACCGCGAGGCCGGCGATGCCGAGAGCGATCGCCGCGATGCGACGGCTACGCGTGCTCGGCGGAACGGGCGCGTTCGCGAGGAGAAGCGGCCACCGCTCGCGCGTGCGCGCGCTGCCCGAGCCGATCGTGAACGAGGGCCGTCGCATTCCGATTCACCCGCATGAAAATTAGCACCGGCACCGGGTCTGCGCCTTCGCCAAAGTTCGTCAAAAAAATGGAGCGTCGCCCGCGTGGGGTCGGCGAAGGTGGGTGCGGGTCAGTCCGCGCGGCGTCGTCGCGTCATCGCTCGCGTCATCGCGTCGGCGGGGCGAATCCGGTGACCACCGGGACGCGACCCTCGAACGCATCGCCGAAGAACCGCAGCATCGTGTCCTGGAGCGCGCGGTATGGACACGTGATCGGCGCAGGATCTTGGCGCGTGAGGTCCAGCTTTCCGTCAGGCGTGTTGAACGGGATCGTGTACGTGCGGTTGCACTTCGCACGAACGAGGTCCTCACCGTGCTGCGCAGGGGAGGCCTGGATGAGGATCGCCGTGGAGCCGGCGACGGGCACGTCGTGATATCCGTCCGGCGCTTCGGGGAGGATCGCCAGCTTGATCCCGCCGCCGCGATAGGGCGCGTGGGTCGCCAGATCGGAGACGCCTGCATTCGGACCCACGTTCGGCGACGCGAGGCCATACCCGGCCGCGCGTGCGAGCGCTTCATTCGCCTCGTTGGCGACGAGCTCGTCGAAGACCACCTCGATCTGGAGGATGTTGCGGCCCGTCGTCGGTGCGCCGGCGAGGGGAGCGGGCTTCATGACGAGTCGATCGGCGTACGCGATCGGATCACCGGCCTCGATGAGCGTCTGCGCGATCACGACCACGGGATGAGCCTCCGTGTAGAGCGTCGCGCCGAAGCCGAAGTTCACGGTTCCCGCCAGGGCGAGGTTCGCGTTGATGACGGGGCCGTGCGCCGCAGCCTCGGAGATGACGCCGCCGCCACCCACATTGAGCGTCCATGCCTTCACGCG
>JAYTZB010001753.1:0-4421 GCA_043742085.1 Polyangiaceae bacterium | reverse complement strand
CCGAGCGTCTCACCGAGCGCGAGCTTGGGGGCGACGACCGCCGTGCCGTCGAGCACGTCGCGGATCGCGGCGAGCTCTTCGTCGTCGAACTGCGGGAGACCAGCGACGCTCGACACCACGAGGTCGATGTCGCCTGCGGCGAGCTGAGCGTCGGCGAGCGCCGACGTGATGGCGCGCCTCATGGCCTCGCGGGAAGGGAAGACGAGCGGGCTCTCCTCGGGCGCGTAGAACGCGGTGCCGTAGCCCACCACCTCGCCGAGGACGCGCGCGCCGCGCGCCTTCGCGACCTCCGGCACCTCGAGCGCGAGGAATGCCGCGGCCTCGCCGAGGCGCGTGTCGTTGGTGGCCGTGCCGTTCGCCGTGCGATCCGCGGTGCCGGTCACGGGCCCCAACACGCCGAGCTTCTGGAACGCGAGGAAGAGCGCCTCGCTCATCGCCTCGCCGCCGCCGGTGAGGATGGCATCGGCGCGCGCGCTCTCGAGGAAGATGTCGGCGGCGGCGACGGCATCGAGGCCGCCGCAGTTGCCGTCGGACACGCTCACGTTGAGCGCGCGCAGGTCCTCCCAGATGCTGACGTAGCCGCTCGCGCTGTTCGACACCGTGTTCGGGAACTTCGCGGGGTTGATGTACCGCGCGTCCTCGAGCTTCGCGACGCGATCGAGCTCGGTGATGGCCTCGAGGCTGCCATACGCGTTCGAGCAGACCACGCCCACCTGCTCGGGCGCGAGCGCCACCCACTGGTTGTCCTTCTTGAAGCCTGCATCATGCAAGCAAAGGCGGGCGGCCACCACGAGGAGCTTGGTCAGCCGGTCGAGCGTGCGGAGCCCCTTGTCCCCGAGGTACTTGGTGGGATCGAAGTCTGGCACCTCGACGATGCGAGCGTCGGGATACTTCGAGACGTCGAAGCTGGTGATCGCCGACGGCGGCAGCGCCGAGAGTCGGCGCGCGTCGGCGAGGCCGCGAAAGAAGCTCTCCGCGCCGGTGCCGAGCGCACACGCGATGCCTAGGCCGGTGACGTGACGCGGCGTCATCGATGAACGCTCGCGCGCATCACGCCGCCGAGCGGCGCGAGAAAGGCGCCGGTTCGGGGAGCTTGAAGGGCTTCGCCAGGCAGGTCACCGAGTTGTAGCCGCCGAACGCGAGCGAGTTGTTGAGCACGATGTCGTGAGCGCCCGTGCGCGCGAGGTTCGCGACCACGTCGACGTCGCATTCGGGATCGGGGGTCTCGTAGCCGATGGTCGGCGGGTAGATGCCCTTCTCGAGCGTCATGATGCAGCCGATGGCTTCCAGCGCGCTCGCCGCGCCCATGCAGTGACCGAGCATGCTCTTCATGCTGGAGATCGGGACCTTGCGGTCACCGAAGATGTCTCGCATCACCTTCGACTCGGCAGCGTCGTTGGCCTTCGTGCCGGTGCCGTGCGCGTTGACGAAGTCGATGGAGTCGGGCGTGATGCCGGAGCGCTCGATGGCCTGGCGCATCGCGCCGATGCTGCCTGCGGCGTCGGGATGCGGCCGCGTGATGTGATACGCGTCGCACGTCATGCCGTGGCCGCCGACCTCCGCGAGGAGCGTGGCCGCCTTCCGTCGCGTCGCGTGCGCCTCGCTCTCGAGCACGAGGATGCCGGCGCCCTCACCGAGGATGAGGCCCTGGCGATTCAGATCGAAGGGCTGGCACTTGGCCGGCGCCATGGCCGCGAGCCGAACGAAGCCGCTGTACTGCAGCTCCTGGAGCATCTCGGCGGCGCCGGTCACGACGATGTCGGCCTTGCCGGAGCGAATGAGATCGGCCGCGAAGCCGATGGCGTAGTTGCCGGCCGCGCACGCGGCGGGGAGGGTGAGCACCGCGCCCTCGGAGCCGATGGCGCGGGCGATGTGAATCGGCAGCAGCGTCGATCCGTACTTCGGGATCATGGCGCGACGCACACCGGCGGCGCCCTTGTGGATCCACGCGTGGTCGAGATCGCCGAGCACGTCGGCTTCGCCCATCGTCGTGCCGAGCACCACAGCCGCACGCGGACCCTTGAGCGCCGCCCCGTCGAGCCCCGCGTCGGCGATGGCCATACGTGCGGCGGCGAGCGCCATCTGCGAGCAGCGACCCATGCGTCGCGCTTCGAGCGCGGTGAGGTGGTCCTTGGGACGGAAGCCCTTCGCCTCTCCCGCGAGCTCGCGACCGAGGTTCGTCACGTCAAAGGCCTCGACCTGTGAGATCCCGCTCGTGCCCTCGGCGAGCGCGCGGAAGAACGCGTCCTTGCCGAGCCCGATCGAGCTGACGACGCCGACGCCGGTGATGAACACGCGCACGGTGGCTGTATAGCGCGCGGCAGCGCGGCGGAGCAATGTCACGACGCTGTCAGATCCCCGACAGGGAGTCTCCAAATTCGCCTTATTCATCGCATGGTTGAACCACTTGGCTCGTGCGTAAATTGTTGCGCGTTGCGCGGCGGTTTACGCACGTGAGGCGACATGCTCCGACGGGTGACGGACGTGCAGTTGTCGCCTTGCGCGACGGTCGATCACGCAGTAATGACCGCGGCGATCATGAAGGACCCGAAGTACGTTGCGCCGACGCTTCCGGCGGCCATCCGCCAGCTCGCGCAGCACACGGATCGGGGGTTCGTGTTCGTGCGCCCCGACGGGACCGAGCGCTTCTGCGCGTTCTCCGAGCTCTGCGACCAGGCGGAGCGACGCGCCGCCAGCCTCCATGCGCGCGGGCTGAAGAAGGGCGACCGCCTCGCCATCGTCGTCCCCGACCCCGACGAGTTCGTCCTCTCGTTCCTGGGTGCGGTCATGGGCGGCATCGTGCCCGTGCCCATCTACCCGCAGCTCTCCTTCAAGAACGTCGAGAGCTACCACGACACCGTCACGCACATCGCCAACGCCTCGGGCGCCGCGATGGTGCTCACCACCGCCGCCACGAAGCCCTACGTCGAGCCGGTGCTCCCGCGCGCTTCTTCGTTGAAGCAGATCCTCACCGTCGACGAGCTAGGTCAGCAAGATCACGGCAAGATCGACGTCACCATCGATCCCGAGGATCTCGCGTTCCTCCAGTTCACGTCAGGGTCGACCTCGCGGCCCAAGGGTGTCCAGGTAACGCACCGGAATCTCGCGTGGAACAGCGAGAGCTTCATGATCCACGGCCTCGAGAAGGACTCCTCCTTCGACAAGGGCGTGAGCTGGCTCCCGCTCTTCCACGACATGGGCCTCATCGGCTTCGTGATCGGCCCGCTCTTCACCAACATCCCCGTGGTCTTCATGCCCACGGCGAGCTTCGTGCGGAACCCGCGCATCTGGCTCGACAAGATTCACCAGCACCGCGGCACCATCACGTACGCGCCGAACTTCGCCTACGCGCTCGTCACGAAGCGCGTGAAGGAGAAGGACCTCGGCGATCTCGACCTGTCCTGCCTGCGCCGCGCGGGCTGCGGAGCGGAGCCCATCCAGGCGAAGACGCTCAAGGAGTTCGCCGACAAGCTGCGGCCCGCGAAGTTCGACCCGCGCGCGTTCCTCCCGTCCTACGGAATGGCCGAGGCGACGCTCGCCATCACGTTCGTCCCGGCCTTCAGCGGCGTCCGCAGCGACGTCGTCGACAAGGCAGGCCTCGAGCAGGCCGAGGCGAAGCCCGTCCCCCTCGACCCAACGCAGCCGCCGCCGGAGGGCGTCGCCACGCTCGTGAACTGCGGGCACGCGTTCCCCGAGCACGAGATCGCCATCGTCGACGAGGCCGGCAAGCGCCTGGGCCATCGCCAGGTCGGCCAGATCGTGACGCGCGGACCGAGTGTGTCGAAGGGCTATTACCTCGAGCCCGAGCTCACCGCGGAGTCGTGGAAGCCGCTCGCCGGCGAAACGGGCGCGTGGCTGTTCACCGGTGACCTCGGTTACACGACCGTGAACGAGACCGACGGAAAAACCGAGGTCTTCATCTGCGGTCGCCTCAAGGACATGATCATCGTCCGCGGGCGCAACTTCTACCCGAGCGACCTCGAGTGGGTCGTGAGCGAGATGCCCGGCGTTCGCCGCGGAAATGTCGTCGCATTCTCGGCGGACATCGGCGGCGAAGAGCAGCTCGTGATCACCGCCGAGGGCATGTCGACGGAGGCCGAGGCCCTGAAGGCCGCCATCGCGCAGCGCGTCGTCGCCGACTTCGCGCTGACGCCCCACGAGGTGGTCATCGTCCCGCAGGGAACGTTGCCGCGAACCTCGAGCGGGAAGCCGCAGCGACGCAAGACCCGCCAGATGTACCTGGACGGCACACTGGCCCGCGCACGAAGCGTGCAAGGGTCATCGGGACAGCCCGAAGATGCCGGCGTGAGCGCGTAAGCGCCTTCGCGCCGCGCATGCAGCAACGACGAGATCGAGGCGATACCGAGATGATGCAGGCAGTTCGAGGTTTCATGGAACGAACAGAGCTTCTCCAGGTCTTT
>JAYTZB010001752.1:0-5670 GCA_043742085.1 Polyangiaceae bacterium | reverse complement strand
CGTCGAAGGGCGTATTGAAGACCATCTCCGCGGGCTGCCACGGACCGCCGTCGACGCGGATCTCCACCTTGGCGATGGTGCGTCCGTCGCCGAACGCGTAGCCGAACACCTTGGTGACCCCCTCGCGGATGGTCTGGCCCTCGACCGGCTTGCTGAACCCCGACGCGAGCTGCATGTGACCGCGCGCATATTCGACCGAGCCGCGCAGGACCTCCTCGTAGCCGCGCTGATCGGCGATCGTGACCGTGTCGATCCACTTCGGCTGCATGTAGCCGTAGAGCCCCGGGGTCATGATGCGCAGCGGAAAGCCATGCTCGACGGTGAGCGGCGCGAGCGTCGAGGGCGAAGGCCCCATGTCGAACGCGAAGATGCTCTCGGGGCGGAGGAGCTCCTTGATCGACGGCAGCGCCACGTAGCCGTCGAGGCCCGTGATGATGGCGGCCTCGGCTCGGTCGCTGATCGATGCCGCGTCGAGGACGTCCTTCACGCGCACGCCGCGGAAGAAGCCGGCGCTGCGGAGGCCGCCCTGCGGGGGATTGGCGACGCACGCGAGGGTGATGGGCTCGATGACGTTCTCGAAGCGCGTGCGCAGCGCGGGCACCGAGAGCGAGAGGCCTTGATCGACGATTCCCCCTATTTTCAGGCGATAACGCGCGAGATCGGCGTGGTACGCGTCGACGATCGACACGACGTACCAGTCGTCGGTGGGAGTGAACGGCGTGCTCGGAAACGGCGCGATGGCCGAGGGACGCTGCTGCGTGAGCTTCTGCGTGCAGCCGAGCTGTCCGAGGGGACCGAACGCGCTCGAGAGCCCGGCCGCTGCCAGGCGGAGGAACGTACGCCGCGTGACATCGTCGCCTCCTCCGCGCACGCAGTCATCTAAGCTCCAACGAGGGCCGCGGCCCAGGACAATCTGACGTGATGCAAGCCCGCCACCTCATCTACGTCGCCGTTGCGGCGCTCGGCGCGAGCGGCTCGCTGTCGTGCTTCGATCCGGTGCACGCGCGCGAGGTCGATGCCTTGGGCCCCGAGAGAACGGGCGTGCGACCCGGACCGAATCATCGGCCGGGACAGAACTGCCTGACCTGCCACGGGGGCAACGGCCCCGCGTCACCGGACTTCTCCATCGCCGGCACCGTGTACTCGGCGTTCGGTGTGCTCGAGCCGCTCGCAGGCGTGGCGATCGTGCTCGAGGACGCGAACCACGAGCCGCGCAGCGTGTCGTCGAACGAGGTCGGCAACTTCTACATGACCACGACGAGCTGGTCGCCGACGTTTCCGGTGAACGTCCTGTTGCAGGACAGGCGCGCCGACGCTCACGGCGTGAAGGCGATGGTGACGCCGATCGGTCGCACGGGCGGCTGCGCGTTCTGCCACTACGGCGCCGTCGACGAGCCGACGCACATGCCGCCGGTCTACTTGCGACAGAAGGCGCTCTGACGTGTCTACGCTCTGACGAAGTCGACGCGGGCGATCTTGCCTTCGTGCACCGTGTAGATGGCCGCGACCTCGAACGGCTCGGCCGTCGGTGAGCGCAAGACGCGTTCGTGATCGATCACGACGTTGCCAACGGCGATCCGCCCGAGCAACACGGCTGCGTTCTCGGGATGGTCGGTGAAGACCTTCGCGTACCGGGCCCGGTACGCGACGTGCCCCTGGGTCGTGACTGCACCGTTCAGATCCGCGACGACGATGTCGTCACTGAAGTGCGCGCAGAAGGCGTCCAGATCGTGCGCGTTGTACGCATCGAGCTGGCTCTGGGCGATCGCTGCGGGGGAGCTCATGGGGCCCATGTCTACCGCTCTTCGCGACGCGCGTGAGGAAGGGAATTTTAGCGGAGAGCAAGGGATTCGAACCCTTGGTAGCTTTCACTACACCTGATTTCGAATCTCGCTGGGCGTAACGAGGGTTCGCAGTCAGGCGCTATAGGCCGCGAAAGCCAACGCGAAGAGGATTACGAGGAACCCTCGTGCACCGGCGGGACGCCGCCTGCGGGACCCGGAACACAGCCGATCCACGACGCTCGCAGGGTCGCGGCAGCGGCGCTCGGGTTGCTGCACGTCGGCGACACGGAGGGGGCGAAGGCGGTGCTCGCCGGCTGGCTCCGGGCGTGCACCGCTGGGACGCCTGCCACGCGACACCTGCCAGCACGTGACAACGAGGGGAGCAGACGATGAAGAGCAGCGATAGGGCGGTTTCGGCGGAACCTCCGAGCGACGAGGAGGTCGCCGCGAACGTGGCATCCGCGAGCGGCATGTCGAATGACAGGACGCTCACGCGCGGAAAGGTGGCGAAGATCCTCGGCATGAGCCCGAGCTCTGTCCTTCGGCTCGACCCAAGCGTGCTCCCTGCGGTCGTTGACCAGAGGGGAACGCGGCATTACAGCGAGAAGCGCGTGCTTGCGTACGCGCTAGAACGCGCCGCCGCCGGCGATCTCTCGGGAGGGGGCGAGGGCGCCATTGCGAGCGCGGCGTTTGAGCGTTTCGATCGTGGCGCGAGCCCGGTGGACGTCGTCAAGGACCTCAAGATCACACCGCGCGCGGCTGGCGAGCTCCTGGCCCAGTGGGCGGACCTCGGCGGGTGCTTCGTAGTGTGCGGCACCGCTGCGGCCAAGATTCAGCAGCTCGCCTGGGCGTGCGACGAGATCGAGGTCAAGAGTGGTAACGATATCGTCGCCGTGCTCAAGCAGATCGACAAGACCGCGTGTTCCAGCTGCGAGCGCCGGACGCCGCGCCTCTGTCTGCGCTGTTACTCGACGCGCCCGGCTCGCGCCCAAAAGCTACTTGCGGCAGCCATGGCCGCGAGCGACTTGAAGCGCGCGGAGCTCGCCCGCAAGGATATCGCGAAGCAAGTGGTGGAGAGAGCGCGCCACCGTCTTGCGGATCCGCACGACGACCGGCTCGACGACGATGCGAGCGAGCCGTAGCCAGGCGCGCCGCCGCATGAACCCAGCGGCTCACCGATTGCATCGGTCCCGCGCAAAGCCCTTGCGAGGAACGCTATGAAACGCTCATTCCTGGTCGTCGTCGTGGTCGCGCTCGCGGGAGCGCTCGGTCTTGCCGCAGTTGAGGCTGGGGCTCAGCCGAGCAAGCCCGCCCCACAGCACAAGGTCGTCTTCGAGCTCACGTCCGACTCGTCAGAGGCGTGGGAGGGGCTCCTCAACAACGTGGAGAACGCGCAGAAGGCGCTCGGCAAGGACAAGACGCAGATCGAGGTGGTCGGCCACGGCAAGGGGCTGAACCTGCTCGTCGCCGCGAAGGACGGCGCGGTCCGTGATCGCCTGAAAAGCCTTTCCGATGCGGGCGGCGTCACCTTCGCGGCGTGTGAAAACACCATGCGGAAGACCGGCGTGAAGAAGGAGGAGCTCGTGCCCTTCGCGACGACCGTCGATTCGGGGGTTGGCGAGCTCGTCCGAAAGCAGGAGGCCGGCTTCTCGTACCTTCGTACGGGCGGCTAGGTCGTCGTCGATTTGCCGTCTTCCACGCCTTCGCGCCGCGCGGACGCGAACGCGTGGAACACCGCGATGCCGGCCACCATGGACGCGCAGAACACGAGCGCGCTGGTCGTCAGGCCGACCAGCGACACGAGGGCCGGGCCGGGACAATAGCCCGCCGTTCCCCAGCCGAGCCCGAACAGCGCAGCCCCGGCAATGAGTCGACCGTCGACGTCGGCGCGCTTGGGCCGGACGAACGCGTCCGCCCACAACGGGCGCTCTGCCTTCTTGGACCACTGCGCGAAGAGGATGTGGACGCCGATCGCGCCGCCCATCACGAGGGCGAGGCTGGGATCCCACCCGCCTGTCACGTCGAGGAATCCGATGACCTTGGCGGGGCTCGTCATCCCCGAGATGCCGAGGCCGATCGCGAAGACGACTCCTGCGAAGAAGGTCACGAGCTTTTGCTTCACGACGTCCTCCCGAGCACATGCTGGACGACGAACGCGGCGAGCGCGCCGGTCGCCATGAAGGTCATCGTGGCAAGGATCGACCGCGTGGAGAAGCGACTGATGCCGCACACGCCATGGCCGCTCGTGCAGCCTCCCCCGAGCTGCGTGCCGAAGCCTACGAGCAGCCCCGCAATCACCGTGAGCGCGATCGGGGTGGCGCTCGCCGCAGGAAGCGCTGATGGATACGCGAGCGCGAGGATCACGCCGCCGGCGAGGAGGCCCGCGAGGAACGTCGCGCGCCAGCTCACCTCGCCGCGTTGCGGTCGCACGAGCCCGCCGAGGATGCCGCTGATCCCGGTGATGCGTCCGTTCAAAGCGAGCATCATCGAAGCGCTGGCGCCGATGAGCGCGCCGCCGATCAGCGCGGAGACGGGAGTAAATGCCATGAGGAAGCTCCGACTACTTGCGATTACCGAACGACGTGAGCACGGCGTCTTGACTGAGGACGACCGCAGGCAAATCCACGGCCTTCGAGCGTCCGTCACGGGACGGCTCGATGACCGGGTGACGCTTCAGATAGGCGCGCAACGCCTGGTGGACGGTCGACGGTAGCACTGCGGCGTCGTGCACGCCGCGCATGCGACACAGCACGTCCATCGGTTCGCCGGCGCGCTCGCACCCGGCCATCGTGACGCGCGTGTCGTCGGCGATGGGCTTCCCGTCGATCACGAGACCGCGCAGCCTCGCGCCCGCGGGCGCGTCGGCGGCGAAGGAGATCGTCATCCCCGAAGCACGCGGACCCCATCCACCCGAGAGCTTCCAGGGATCGCGCGAGAAGACCAGCTCGAGCTCGCTCTCGAGATAGGCCTTGAGCTCCTTGCCGGTGGCCCAGCCCTTCTTCATCCGCGCGTCGAGCGGGAGGAGCAGCCATAGATCGCCCTCGGTGAGCGGCCCCGCCGGGATGGGCGGCGCGAACCGGAAGCCGTTGCTCATTCCCACGCTGGTGCCCGCAATCTCGCGAACGGCGTCGGTGATGAAATTGTCGGCGGAGGTCTCGAGCACGTCGTAGCGGAGGAGTGGGGTCTTCGTCTCGCCGACCACCTCGTTCGCGCGCGCTCGATAAGGAGCGAGCGACGCATCGACCAGCGCCTTCACGTGGGGATCCTCGGGGTAATCGGCGGCGCGGACCGGCAGCAGCTTGAAATCGAAGCCCGCGACGCCACCCTTTTCGCCCAGCGTGACGTCGAGCCGACCGAGGAACGAGCCCATCGAGCCGGGCTCGACGACGATGACCTTCCCTTCGAGGATCGCCTTCTCCGTGCGCTCATGGGTGTGGCCGGAGAGGATGAGGTCGAATTCGGGGATTTCGCGGGCGATCTGGCGCGACACGGTGATGCCCGTGTGCGTGACGGCAACGATCAAGTCGGCGTGCTCGCGCCCGCGCACGTCGCGAACGAAGTCGCGGAGGCCGGTCATGCGCGTGGAGTCGAGGCCCACGACGGTCTCGGGCGGTTGCCGCTGCGTCGTCGTCGGATCGGTGATGCCGACGAAAGCCACGCGGACGCCTTCGCGCTCGAGGGTGATCTCGGGCGCGAAGAGGCGCTCTCCGGTCTTGGCGTCGTGAAAATTGTAGGTGGTGACCTTGCAGGTCACGCTGCCCATCAGCTCGCGGAAGCGCTTTGGGCCGTAGACCACCTCCCAGTTGCCGGGCACGCAGACGTCGATGCCGAGCGCGTTGAGCGGGCCGAGCACTGCGGCGCCCTCGCTCCACGCCGCCGGTCCCGA
>JAYTZB010001751.1:0-2426 GCA_043742085.1 Polyangiaceae bacterium | reverse complement strand
GAGGGCCGCCTCTTCGCCGCCCTCGCCGCCCCGGATCTCGAGGATGACGTTGCGCTGATCGCGCGGATCGGTCGGGAGGAGGAGAAACTTCACCCGCCGTTCGAGCTCGGCGAGGCGCCCCTCGAGGGTGGGTATCTCGCCCTCGGCGAGCGCGCGCATCTCGGCGTCGGCGAGGAGCTCGCGGCTCTGCGCCAGCTCGCTCGAGACCTTGCGGTACTCGTCGAACGCCGAGATCAGCGGCTCGAGGTGGGCGCGCTCTTCGTTGAGCTTGCGCGCCTTGCCGGGGTTCGCCTGCACGTCGGCCGTGCAGAGCATCGCCTCGACCTCACGGAAGCGTCGCGCGACCGACTCGAGCTTCTCTTCCGGGAGCACCGATCACACTCGCGCAAAACCCGCGTCGGCGGCGAGATCGCCGTAGGACGGGAACGTGCGCTCGGTCGCCGACGAAGGCGCCGCGGGGAGCGCCTCTTCGCGCCAGAGCGTCGCGCGGAGCGACGCGAGGGCGACCTCGAGCTGCGAGTCGTCGGGCTCGATCGTGGTGATCTTCTGGACGAGAAACCCGGGCCAGAGGAGCGCGCGGAGCGGGCCCGTCGTGCAGTAGCGCGCGAAGACGCGCTGGATCTCGAAGGTGCCTGCGGCGATGAGCGGCAAGAACGGCAGCTTCTCGAGGAAGAAGAGCACGTTGTCGAGCACGGCCTTGCCGGTGTTGATCTTCGGCAAGAACCCGCCGACCGCCGTGAAGACGAGGATCGAGACGAGCGCCACCATGACGAGGAACGTCGTTCCGCAGCGCGGATGGAGCGTGGTCTTCGCGCGGGCGTTCTCGACGGTGAGCGGCTCGCCGGCCTCGTAGGTGCTGATCGTCTTGTGCTCGGCGCCGTGGTACTGGAAGACGCGCTTGATGTCGGGGAACACGCGGCGCACGACGATCAAGTAGCTGACGACGATGGTGAGCTTGAAGGCTCCGGTCAGCGCCTGGAAGCCGGGCGACTGGACGTCGAGCCCGAAGCCGAGCAGCTTGTTGACGCCCGCAGCAGCCGCCTGCGGAAGCGCGATCATGAACGCGACCATCATCACGACCATGAAGATCATCGGCCCGCGGCCGACCTTCTTCTCTTCCTTCGTGGCCTCTTCCTTGGGCGACACGCCGTCGGTGTCCGCGTCGGCAGTGAGAAGGAGGAACGTCGTGTAGGCGAGCGCCTGGAGCATGCGCATGGCGCTCGAGCCGAGGCCCGCACCCGCGCCGCTCTTCTTCTTCGCGTTCGCAGCCGTGTCAGGCGCGCTGCCCGCCTTCGCGGCGGCGAGCTCCTCGGCTTCCATGTCGCGCTCCATCTGCTCGGCGGAGAAGCGAAGCGACTCGCTGCCGAGCTTGAGGCTCTCGACCAGCGACGACACGCCACGCGCGAGCGGCAGCTTCGCGACGCCCGTGCGGTGGTCGCTCATGCCGCGCTCGCGAACGTGCAACGAGCCGTCGCGACGTCGAACGACGACCGCGAACGACGTCGGCGAGCGCATCATCACGCCCTCGAGGACGGCCTGACCGCCGATGTACGGCCCGGCCGGCTTGGCCTCCGACGAGCGGACGGACGGCGAGCGGTAGGCGGCAGCGGGCGCTTCTTCAGACATGCTCGTTCACCTTACGCACGAGAAGCGCCGCGCGCGAGGCGGACTTTGCGGTCCGGCCCCGTGCGCGCAGGTAGAGCTCACTCGCTGGCGGCGGGTGCTTCCGGGGCGGTCGCGGGTGATGCGTCGGCTGCGCCCTTGGCTGCGAGCTCGGCCTTCGCCGTGGCCTCGCCGCCGCCCTTGGTCGCGTAACGCTTGCGGAAGCGGTCGACGCGGCCGGCTGCGTCCATGAGCTTCTGCGTGCCCGTGTAGAACGGGTGGCAGTTCGAGCACACGTCGACCTGGAAGTCGCCGCGCGTCGACCGGGTCACGAAGGAGTTGCCGCAGGCGCAGCTCACGTTCGCGGCCGGGTAATCGGGATGAATGCCTTCTTTCATGAGATCCTCTGCAGCCCCCTCCGGAAATAGGAAGGGGGCGACGTAAGTAGCGGACCACGCAGCCTTCTGCAAGCACGTCCGCTACTTAGCTTCGCGAATCCCACCGCTCAGAACGGGATTTCGTCGTCGCCACCGCCACCGCCACCGCCGCTGTAGTCGCCGAAATCGTCGGCCGGGGCCGCCGGGGGTCCGCTGGCCGGACGGTTTCCGCCGCCGCCGCCGCCGCCGCCGCCACCGCCGCCACCACCACCACCGCCACCGGAGGGGCGACGCTCGTAGCCGCCGCCGCCACCACCGCCGCCACCGCCACCGCCCATGTCGTCGCCCGCGCCCTGACCCTTGCCGCGACCGGCGAGGATGATGTTGGTGGCGTTGATCTCGGTGCTGTAGCGCTTCTCGCCGTTCTTCTCGTAGCTCGAGGTGCGG
>JAYTZB010001750.1:0-2145 GCA_043742085.1 Polyangiaceae bacterium | reverse complement strand
AGCCTGCCGAGCCGCCGATTGTCGCGCGCAATGTGCTCGGCGTCGACGAGGAGCGCGAAGCGCTCGTCGAAGGTCAGGCTCGCGATCTTCGGCTCCTTGCTCTGCCCCTGCCAAGCCTCGGCCATCACGCCGAGGCGCATCGCGTACAGTTTCTCGATCGTAGGCTCGTTCATCGTCTTCACGGTCTCCTTGTTTTTCAGTGGTAGTAGCCAGGTCCACGCACGTTCTCGTGGACGATCACCGGTGCCTCCGACGCCTCATCGCCGGGCAACGGGATCGACTCGCGGTTGAGCGCGAGGATGTTCGCGACGGTCTTGTACGACCGCGCACCGAGGCGGACCGCGCGAGCGCACGCGAGCTCGGTGCGCTCCGCGCCGTACTTCTCTCCGATGCGCTGCAGCCCTCGCGCCGATCGCCAGCCCATCTCGTGCACGGGGTTCGCGTCGATGAGCCGGCGTGCCATCGCCTCCGTCATCGGACCGGCGGATGTCGCCCACGCGAGCACCGCGTCAGCGCCTGCAGCCTGTCGTCGGTGTGCCTCCGGCATGTGCGCGGGATCGGTCGTGTGCCCGTGGCGCACGTCGCTGCGCACGTGCAGCGCGACCCGCGCGTCGCCATTGAAGACGGCGACCATTGCGGCCGTCGACCACGACCACACTTCGTCCTTCGCGAGCCCGTACGGTGCCGAGTACCAGTGGTCGCTGACCTCCACGTGGTAGTCGAGCCCGACGCGCCCGCGGCTCCACTCGCCGTACTCGAAGCGCTCCGCCGGCAGCGGTTTGAGCGCAGGACGATCGAGGCGGTCGAAGAGCTCTCGGCGGCTCACGCCGCCGAGCTTCTTCATCGGTCGCGCGTTCAGATCTACGAGCAACTCGCCGATGCGCGCGTTCAGCGACGCGAGCGAGAAGTGAGTCTCTCGCCGAAGGCGCGCGAGGACCCACCGCTGCGCGATCTGCACGGCCACCTCGACCTTCGCCTTGTCGCGTGGTTTGTACGGACGCGCAGGCACGATCGCCGTGCCGTAGTGCCTCGCCATGTCGCCGTAGGTCCGCTGGATCGCCGGCTCGTATCGGCACGCAATCACCACGCCCGACTTCAGCTGGTCCGGCACCACGATCTCCGGGACGCCGCCGAAGTAGGCGAAGGCTCTCTCGTGAGAGGCGACGAAGTCAGCGACCCGCTGCGTCGCCGTCGCCTCCGCAAACGTGTAGTTCGACGCGCCGAGCACCGCGACGAAGATCTCGACGTCGACGACCTCGCCCGTGCGCGGGTCGACGTACGCGGCCAGTACGCCCGAGTAGTCGACGAAGCACTTCTCTCCGGCCTTGTGCACCTGCCGCATCGTCACGGCTACCGTCGCGCGCCACCGTCGATACGCGTCGCAGAATGCCGTGTACCGCAGCCCTTCGGGATGTTGCTCGAGGTACTCGAGGTGAAGCAGTTCCAGCGTCACGCCGGGCCGTCGAAGCTCAGTGTGGATGTAGATCGGGTCGGGTCGCGCGCGCTCGGCGGTCACCGCGACGGGCCGACCGTACAGGCGCTCCTCGAGCGCGCTGTCGTCCAGCCCCTCCACGATCGCCCAGGTGAGGCCCGCCGTCGTCGCGCGAGCGCCCATCTTCGACACCACGCCCACGCTCACGCCGAGGCTCCTCGCCGCTTCACGCACCGTCAGCCCGAGCTGCCATCGCAACCGCAGGACCTCTCGAATCTTTCTCATCGGCAATCGCTCCGTCGCCATCCCGCGGCCTCCTTCAGAGGCCGCTAGGTCGCAGAGCCGACAACCCGCGTCACCGCCTACGCGGCGGAGTGTTCACGATGCCCGATTTCAGCGTTCACGACGCCGGTCCGGGTGTTCACGATGCCCGATTTCAGCGTTCACGATGGTCCGATTTGGGTGTTCACGATGCGCCGATCCGGGCGTTCACGATGGTCCGATTTCCGCACGCGATGCGGGCGTGTTGACGACACACCCCTGGAAGACCTCTACGAGCTCGCCAAGCGGCCGCACCTCGAGTCCCGCAAGACGCGAAAGGATGTCGAGCCACTTGGAGGAGTAGTTCCTTGGATCGAGGTTCGATTCGTGGATGCGGTTAGGTGAGACGACGATGCGGCGCATCGGAGTCTCCTTGTCCGACCCGTCCGAAG
>JAYTZB010001749.1:0-2176 GCA_043742085.1 Polyangiaceae bacterium | reverse complement strand
ACGGCGCCGCACGCAGTACAGGTTCCGAGCGAGGCGTTCACGCGCGGAACCCTAGTCGGGTTCCGCCCAAAATGCTCGCGAGAGCCTTACGGGCGGATGACCGCGGTCCCGGGGGGCGGGATGAACTTGAAGCGGTCGGCGGGGATGGTCTCGTTGACCTTCGGGTTGTCGAAGTCGAAGCGATTCCGGTTGCCCTGACCGTCCACGATGAGGACGCGGCGCACCTGCGAGGTGGGGCCGTCGATGTAGAAGAGAACCTTCTGGTACGCGGGGGACGGCGTCTTCGGGGTGCCGACGAGCACCTGACCACCGGCGAAGTTCATGGCGGCGCCCTCGTAGAGCTCGAACGTGAACGTGTCGGAGAGCTTGCCGCCGCCGACGAGGAACGAGAGCGCCGCCGGGTACTGCGACTTGTCGACGTTCTGCTCGAACATCTGCTTGTTGGCCGCCTCGTAGACCTTGAGCACGGCGCCGTCGGAGACGACTCTATTGTCCTGCGGAAGGCTGTACTCCCAGAACATCTTGCCGGGCTTGGCGAAGGTGACGTGGCCCTTCGACTGCTTCTTCACGTTGTGCGACTTCACGAAGAACTCCTGCGTGAAGTCGCTCGAGAAGGAGGTCGTCTTGTCGTAGAAATTCTGGACCTTGGTGAGGACCTGCTGCGCCTGCGCGGCGGGGAGCGCGGTCGACGCGGCCTGCGCCGAGCTGTCGGTCGCGACCATCGGAAGGGCGGCCGCGAGGAATCCGGCGAAGAGGAGCGAGTGGAGGCGGCGCAGGTGCATGTCGATTCTCCGAAGGAACGTCAGACGGCAGCAGGGCTTACAGCAGGAGCTTCTATACCCTTGGACGTACCAGCACCCTGCAATATTGCCTCTGCCGCGCTGCGGCAACGTTGCTCGTGGTCAGCGATTCGCGGCGGCCCGGGAAATAGGGAGCCGCGTGCCGGGGAGCGCGCGACCCTGGAGATGCGTGACGGCGATGGCGAGCGCGTCTGCGGCGTCCGAAGGCGGCGTGACCGGCAGCGCGAGCATGATGCGGATCATGTGCGCGACCTGCGCCTTGTCCGCTCGCCCTGCGCCGACGACGGTCTTCTTCACGCGCGTGGGCGGGTACTCGAACACCGCGAGACCGGCGCGCGCCGCCACGAGCAAGCCGACGCCCCGCGCATGCGCGAGCTTCGACGCCGACGATGCGTCCTTGGCGTAGAACATCGACTCGATGCTCACCTCGAGGGGCGCGAAGCGGGCGAGCACGTCGACGAGCGCGGCCTCGATGGCGACCAGACGTTCGCCGAGCGGCCCTTGTCCCTCGACGCTGACGACGCCGTGCGCGACGTGGCTCATGCGCGTCCCCACGCGCCGCACGACGCCCCAGCCGAAGTGGCGCGTACCGGGATCGAGGCCGAGCACGGTGACGCCTGGACTCGCGTTGGGCGCGGGCCCGTTGGGCGCGGGCGCGCCGCTCACGAGAGCTTCGCGAGCTCGTCGTCGGAGATGTCGAAGTCGGCGTAGACGTTCTGCACGTCGTCGTGATCGTCGAGGACCTCGGCGAGGTTGAGGAGCACCTCGGCGTCGCGCCCGGCGACCTGCTTCTTGCTCTTCGGGATGAACGCGAGCTGCGACTCCTTCACGGCGATCTTGGCGGCCTCGAGCGCGTCGAGCACCACCTGGAGCGACTCGGGCGGCGTGGAGAGCGTCCATACCTCGCCGTTGTCGGCGTAGTCCTCGGCGCCCGCGCCGACCGCGACTTCCATGAGCTGATCTTCGGTGGCGGCCGGCTTGTCGAGCGTGATGAGCCCCTTCTTGTCGAAGGCCCAGAGCGCGACGCCGGCGCCGCCGAGGTTGCCGTTGTTCTTCTCGAAGATCTTCCGGATCTCGGCGACTGTGCGGTTCCGGTTGTCGGTCGCCGCCTCCACGAGGAAGAGCGTGCCGCCGGAGCCGGTGCCCTCGTAGAGCACCTCCTCGATGGTCTGGCCTTCCATCTCGCCGGTGCCGCGCTTGATGGCGTTCTTGATGGTGTCGCCGGGCATCGACTGGCCCTTCGCGGCGGTGATGGCGGTGCGGAGGCGCGGGTTGTTCGCGGGATCACCGCCGCCCATGCGCGCGGCGACGTTGAGCTCCTTGATCAACTTGGTGAAGAGCTTCCCGCGCTTGGCGTCGAGCGCGCCCTTCTTGTG
>JAYTZB010001748.1:0-2148 GCA_043742085.1 Polyangiaceae bacterium | reverse complement strand
TTCTACATGCACCCGCATCGCAACCTCACCGCGATCGGGTACGGCAACACCGGACCGACGGGCTTCACCGCCGGGACGCGCCGCCTCCGCACCAACATCGGCATCCTGTGCATCCCCGGCGACGAGATCATCCCGTGTCCTGCGGGCTTCAACGACAACGAGTTCTACACCGAGGACGGCACCTGCGAGGGCGACAGCGGCTCGAGCGCGTTCGATTCGCAGTCCGTGACCGACAACGCGCCGTTCACCTTCGGCGTGCTGTCGCGCGGCGGCGACAACGCCGGCGACGCAGGTCAGACGGCCACGCTCTGCAAGGGTGGACTCTACACGCGTCTCGACAAGTTCCGTGACCTCGTGGTCCAGACCGCCGACGCCGCGTCGAAGGGCTGGACGCTCTACCCGAAGCCGGTCCCCGACTGGACCGTCTACGTGCCGCCGAAGATGGACGCCGGCGTGGACGCCGCGCCCAAGCCGAAGACCCCGCGCGCCGACGGCGTCGCCTGCACCACGAACGACGACTGCGTGAGCAAGGTCTGCGCGGAGATCGGAATCGGCAAGGCGTGCACGACCTCATGCGACGAGAGCGTGACGCCGACCACCTGCAGGGACGGCTACGCCTGCGTGGCGTCGGTCTGTGTCGTCGACCAGGACGCCGCCGTGCCGACCACCCCCGCCGGTCCGGCCGCCGCGCCCGCCACCACGACCACATCCGGCTGCAGCGTCGCTGCCGCGCCGGGCTCGACCGATGGGTCCGGCGGACCGCTCGGGATGCTTGGAATCGCCACCGCGGGCGCGCTGGTTCTCGCGGCGCGCCGTCGCCGCGCCGCCTCGCGCTAGCACCGGCGCGAGCGGCGCGCGGACCTGTCGGGACTCCGACACTGGATTTCTCGCCGATTTGGGCGATATTTGAGGTCCCGCCGTGCCGCCTCCCTCCGCCACCACAGCGACGTCGCGCATCGACGCCTCGCACGCATCGCTCGAAACCCCGCTCTCGACTCCGGCATCGGAGGAAGAGGTCGGAGATCGCGTGATGCTTATGGGAACCGCCATGGGAGCCGAGCTCGCGAACGATCGACAGAGGGCGCGCTTCGAAGCCGTCCGCCGTCGCGTCTTCGAGGAGATGCAGGACGCGGCCTCGCGGAAGCGCACCTCGATGATGGTGCCGTTCCAGATCATCGTGGTCGCGATCCTCGCCGCACGCGGCGCTCCTCCGGCCCGTCTCGGCATCCAGATCGCGGCGTTCGCGACGTGCCTCTTCGCGATGTCGGTCTCGGAGCGCTCGCGCGGCCGGCGCGCGCTCATCGCGTTCATGGTCTCGAGCATCTGCGTGCTGGTGAGCGTGGGCAACACCGGCGGCCTCGCGAGCCCGCTCTTGCTCAGCGTCGTTCCGTTCCTCGTCGTCAACTCGATGAACCCGAACCTCGATCGCAAGCGCTACGCCGTGCTCGGGTTCTTCCTGATCGGCTTCATCGTGATGGCGGTCTGTTCGCACACCGCCATCGGCGAGCTGTGCGGTCCGCTTGCGCCCCAGGTGCTCGGCGAGGTGCACTGGGCGAGCGGCGAGTTCATCGCGCTCTCGTTCGCCAGCGCCACGCTCGCCGCGCTCTCCGTCTTCAAGATCGGCCGCGCGATCAGCGGCGCCTACGAGCGGATCGCCCTCGAGCTCGCGGTCCGTCGTGAAGAGCTGTGCGACGAGAGCGAAGGCCGCACGCGCGCGCTCGAAGGCATCGCCGCGCGCCTCGCTCACGAGGTGAAGAACCCGCTCGCCGCCATCAAAGGCCTCTCGATCCACGTCGCGCGCAGCTCCACCGACGAGAAGGTCCGGGAGCGTCTCACCATCGTCGCGTCGGAGGCCGAACGCCTCCAGGAGATCGTCGAGGGCTTCCTCTCCTTTTCGCGCGGCCTCGACGACCTCACGGTCGGACCGACCCGTCCCTACGAGATCGCGCGCGAGCTCTCGCTGCTGCTCGAGACGCGCGCGGCCGACGCCGGTGTCACCCTCGAGGTGCGCGGCAGCCGCGAGCTGTCGCTCAACGCCGACGACAAGAAGCTCCGCCAGGCGCTCCTCAACCTCGTGCTCAACGCGATGCAGGCCTCGACGCGCGGTACCACCGTCACGCTCGAGGTCGCGAAGAGCTGCTCCGACGG
>JAYTZB010001747.1:0-3427 GCA_043742085.1 Polyangiaceae bacterium | reverse complement strand
TCGAGCGCGGTGCGTCCGCTGCCCGAGCCCGAAGGAAGCGCGTCGAGCGCGAGCGCAAGACGGGCGACGTGCTCGGCATGCCAGCGGCCGATGGTCGTGAGCTGCTCGGTGACGACCGGGTTCATGCCGTCGTCCTTGTGCGCGATGTTGTCGTGGGAGTTGGTGCCGATGCCGAGCCAGTCGTAGCGCCACGAAGAGGCGGCCACGCCGATCGGCAGCGTGACCACGCGCACGAGGTCGCAGGCGATGGCGAGCGCCACGAGATCGAGCATTGCGGGGAGCAGCACCGGCACGTTCTTCTCGGCGTGCACGTCGAGGCCGGACACCGGCGCGCTCGGCGCGGCGCACTGGCCGGCGCGCGGGCGGGTCGCGATGAGCGTCATTCGTCGCTCGTAGTCGCGGATGGCGGACGCGTGGACGTCGAGCTTGTCGCGCTCGTCCTTGCCGAGGCTGCCGCGCAGGCGCGCGAGCTCCTTCGCGCCGAAGTCGAGGACCGAGCTCTGCTGCGTGATGCGTCGCTGCGCGACGGCCGGCGTCTCGCCGGGCGCGAAGAGTCGACCGAAGAGGCGCGTGGGATCGATCTCGGTGGGGATCGGCTGCCGCGCCGCGAGGTACGCGAACGACTTTCGATGGTCCTTGAAGAGCGGTCCGCTGGACGCGAGCACCCCGCAGTTGAGCGACGGGAACGGCACGTCGAGCTTCACGCGGCTCACGATCTGCTGATCGACCGACGGCCCCGCGCCCCACGGATCGAAGAACGTGCCGATGCTGCGCATGCCGGTCCAGAGGCCGGGATAGCCCTGATCGTGGGCATTTCCGGCCCCGCCGGCGTCGTTGTAGAGTCCCTTGATCACGGTCGTCCGCGCGCGGAGGCGAGGCTTCGACAGGATCGGCTCGAGGATCGGCGAGGTGCCCGATGCATCCGGCCAGAAGCGCTGCTGGCTCACGCCGTTCGCCTGCATGAGGATGACGAGGCGCATCGGCCGCGCATCATCGGCGCGAGCGACGCGCCCGCTGCCGGCATCGCGCGCGAGCAGCAGCGAGGCACCGGCGAGAGAGAGCCAGGCCCGCCGCGACATGATGGGACGTTCGGTCATGGCAGCTCCCGGCGGACGTAGAACTCGCGGCGCGCGACGTACGCGAGGAGGAGATCGGTGATGCGGCGGCCACCGCTCATGAACTGGTCCTTCAAGGGTCGCAGCTCGCAGAGCGCCTCCGGGCTCGAGCCCTCGGCGAAGCGCGTGACCTGCGCGACGAAGCACGTGCGCGCGTCCTCGCTCTCCGAGACGAGAGCGGCGAGCTGCGCAGGCCCACGGAACGGGCCCGTCACGTCGGCGTTGGTGAGGAAGCCCGCGTCGTCGACCGGCAGCCCGTGCTCGCTCGTGCGAGAGCGTCCGATGGCATCGAAGCCCTCGAGGCCAAAACCGATCGGATCCCGATCTCGCTGCGATAGAGCATGCTCGGCGCGAGGAGGATCGCCTGCACGACGAGGCGAAAGCCGGCGGCGGCGTTCTCGGTGGTGACGCCGGTGTCGAAGACCGCGAGCAGGTCGGCGACCTCGTCGGCGGTCGCCGGTCGTCCGAACGCGCGTGTCGCGGTGGTGCGCGCGAACCTTCCCGCGCACTCGCGAGCGCCCTCGAACGGCAGGCACGCGGCCGTGCGGGCGATCGCGGGCGCGAGCTTGGCGACGACCGCGAGGTAGCCGTCGAGCTTCGGTCCCGACACGACGAACGCGCGCGCGTCAGTCTCCCACCCGTCGACCTGCGGATCGCCGGCGAGCTCGGCGGTGTCGACGGGCGCGATCGGCGCACCGGCGATGTCGCTCGCGACCTCGGTGAGCTCGCGGTCGCCGAGGCGACGGAGGCGGCGCGGCGACGCGAGGACGGTCACCGCCGTGGCGGCGCACCGCGAGGGCGTGGCCGCCGGGTCGAGCGCGGGGGCGGCGGGCTCGCCGGCGGCGTTGCAGGCGAGAGCGAGCGCGAGAGCCGCAGCCGGAGCGCGAGCGAGAGCGGCCATCGGTACCCAACGGCGGGCGATGCGCGAATGGACGAACCTCTCGTTCGTTCGAGCTGATCAGCCTATTTTTTCGGGGTCGCAGCGGGCTCTTCGACGGCGTGGATCTCGACGCGGCGGTTCTTCGCGCGGCCCTGGTCCGTGCCCGTGGTGTCGAGGAGCCGATCGGAGCCGTAGGCCTCGGAGCGCATGCGCGCCGCGTCGATGCCGTGATCCTGGAGCCACTTCTTCGCGGCGTCGGCGCGATTGGTGCTGAGCTTCTTCACGTCGGCGGCGTTGGCCTCGCGGTCGTCAGCATGACCCTCGACGCGGACGCGCAGATCGGGGTTGTCGTGGAGGCGCTTGGCGACGGCGCCGAGCGCGGCGGCCGCCTCGGGCCCGATGACGCTCGAGTCGGGCGCGAAGAGCGCGTGCTCGGTGAACGTCACCTTCTCGGCGGGTGCGTCGGCGGTCGGGCAGCCGTTGGTCTTCGGGTCCTCGCTCGGGACCCCTGCCACCTCGAGGCACGCGTCGTTCATGTCGGCGACGCCGTCGGCGTCACGGTCGGGACAGCCCCGGGTCTTGGGATCCGCGGTGCGCGACCCCGCCTGATCGGGGCAGGCGTCGTCCGCGTCGTTGAAGCCGTCGAAGTCGCGATCGGCGGGGCAGCCGTGGTTGAACGCAACGCCGTCGACGGTCGGGCAGGCGTCGTCCGGGGTGCAGATGCCATCGCCATCGGGATCGGCGCAGATGGCGGGCTCGAGCTCGACCGAGAAGATGACGCGCATCGAAGGCGTGCCGTCGGCGCGCGTGAACCCGGGACCGATCGCGGTGCCGGTCTTCCAGTGCTCGGCCAGCGTGATGTGAGCGCCGAGCAACAGCTCGAGGGGCGTGTTCCGCGTGCGGAACGCGCTATCGCCGCCGGTCACGACGGTACTGCCGAAGACCTCGGGGCCGAGCACGAAGCGGTCGTTGACCTTGACGCCGCCGGCGATGGAGAAGATCGCCTCGCTCCCGAGCGGGCGGCCGTCGAACGTCGCGTCGAGCGGCCGGTACGCGAAGCCGAGCTTCGCCGCGTAAAAGAAGCCCTCGAAGTCGCCGGCGACGAGGAGCCGCGGCGTGACGCGGACCGTGCCGTCGCTCGTGTACAGCGAACGATTGCCGGTAGGCAGGTACACTTGGGCGCCGACGGCAGCGCTGATCGGACCGCCGTACTGGCCGATGATGCGGAGATCGCTCGAGAGGCGGACGTCTCCCAGCGCCGCCTTGCTCGGGCTGCGGCCGGTGGTCGCCACGGCCGAGAGGTCGTCGCCGCCCTGGTAGATCAGCAGCGGCACGTCGAGCGCGACGCGAACGCGGTCCTTAAGGACCAGCGCGGCGCCGGCATGCACGACGACCTGATCGGCGATGGCGACCGCGCGCGGATCGCCCTGTA
>JAYTZB010001746.1:0-5259 GCA_043742085.1 Polyangiaceae bacterium | reverse complement strand
ATCACCGGGTTTCCGCCCGGCGTCGTGACCGGCACCGTCCATGTGGCCGATGCCGTGGCGGCCACCGCGAAGCAGGACCTCAACGACGCTTACAAGGACGCCGCGGGGCGGGGCGGCTCGCCGGTGACCCTCGCCGGCGACCTCGGCGGGCTCACGCTCGGGCCCGGGCTCTACTTCTCGGCATCGTCGCTCGGCCTGGACTCTGGCGATCTCACGCTCGATGCCGCCGGCAACGAGGATGCGATCTGGGTCTTCCAGATCTCGTCGAGCTTCGTCACGGCGCCGAATCGTCAGGTGATCCTGGCGGGCCAAGCCAGGCCCGACAACGTGTTCTGGAGCGTGGGCACGTCGACGACGATCGGCCTCGGATGCTCCGTGTTCGGCAACTTCCTCACCCAGGTGTCCATCACCGCCAATGCCGGGACCACGCTCGAGGGACGCTTCCTCACGCAGACCGGCGCCGTGACGCTGGACCCGAGCACCGTCATCCATCGTCCGAAGCCGATCCATTGATCGACGACGAGAGCGAGGGGCGGCCCGCGCGGCTGACGAGGGGGCCCGCCGCAGTCCGCGACGTTCGTCCGCATGCACTGCGCGCTCGAGCGAATCTCGTCCGCCGGCGCGAGGATCGATGCCATCGTTCCTGCATCCTCCCGAGGACGAGCAGCGATGACGAAGGACCGCGAGCACGATCCCAAGCCTCCGTCGTCCCCGTCGCCTTCGCCAAGATCACGGCGGGGGCTCGATGCGCTCAACTTCTTCCTCGCTGATGTGCAGACGGGCGTAGGTCCTTTCCTCCTGATCCATCCCGCGGGTTGCGGATGGAACGAGGAACGCGTCGGCCTCGCGCTGACGTGCGGTGCCGGCAGCATCGTCCACCGCGCGGGCCCCCACGCAGGATTCGCCGCCAGGGAAGCCACGGAGCAATGACCGGCTCGTTGCGTCTCGCCGTCACCGTCGCCGTGTTTGCGACGACCCTCATCCTCGTGGTCCTGCGGCCTCGCAAGTGGAACGAGGCGTGGTGGACGGTGCTGGGGGCTGCGGTGATGCTCGCGCTCGGGCTCGTGTCTCCGCGTGAAGCCCTGGAAGCCACGCTCGACGGCAAGAGCGCGCTCCTCTTCCTTCTTTCGCTCCTCGGCCTCTCGTTGCTGATCGGCAAGAGCGGGTTCTTCGATTGGGCGGCGATCCGCTGCGCGCGCATCGCGAGGGGCAACGCGCGTGCGCTCTACCGCAATGCATTCCTGCTCGGTGCCATGGTGACGGCGGTGCTCTCCCTGGACACCACGGCGGTCATCCTGACGCCGGTCGTCCTGGCGCTCGTGAAGAGGTTGAAGCTGCCCGCGCTGCCCTACGTCGCGTTGTGCGCGTTCGTCGCGAACGTCGGCTCGCTGTTGCTCCCGATCAGCAACCTGACGAACATCCTGTTCGCAGACGCGTTTCATCTCACGTTCGCGACGTATGCGCTTCACATGGTTGCTCCGCAGCTCGTCGCGCTCGCTACCACCTACGGCGTCCTGCGCTGGAGCTTCCGGCGCGAGCTGCCGGAGCGCTTCGACGGTGAAGCGCTTCCTGAGCCGCGTAGCGTCGTGCCGCATCATGGCTACTTCGTGGCCTGCGTGGCGGTGCTCATCGTCGTGCTGGTCGGCTACTTCCTCGCGCCCCTCGCCGGCATCGAACCGTACGTCGTCGCCTTCGCGAGCTGCGCCGTGCTCGGTGTCGCCGGCGCGGTGACGAAGCGGGTCCGTTTCGGCGCTGTCCTCGAGCTCTCCTGGGGTGTGTTTCCGTTCGTAGTCGGGCTGTTCATCGCGGTGCGCGGACTGGAGAATCTCGGCATCGTCGCTCGAACGTCGGCGTGGCTCGGGCACATGAGACCAGGCTCGGTGCACAAGCTGCTCGCCGTCGCAGCAGCGACCACGCTCGCGTCGAACGTGATGAACAACCTTCCGGCCGCTCTCGTCGCCCGAAGCGTGCTGGTGAGCTCGCATGCTCACACCGGCACGGTCCTCGCAGCGCTCGTGGGCGCGGACGTCGGCGCGATGATCACGCCGTTCGGGTCTCTCGCGACGATGCTGGTCTTCGCGCTGGCGCGCCGCGAAGGCGAGGAGGTCGACGGGATGCGCATGGCGCTGCTCGGCGCGTGGGCCGCTCCGCTGATCGTCGTCTCGAGCACGCTGACACTCGCGGCAGTCGCCCTGCTCATCGACGCGATGTGACGCAGCTCCGTCAGGTAATTTCACAGCGTCAGCAGCTCGGCACCATCGCGTCCGGGAGCCACCAAGACGGTCGCGTACACGTCGTCGCCGCTCTATCGCGCCTTCACGTTCACCGCGAAAAAGGGCGACGCCGTCGACGTCTGGGTACATTCATCGAACGGCGATGCCGTCGCGTATGTCCTTCGTGCGAGCTACCTGAGCCTGCACGCTCGGCGCCGGTACCGCGACATGCGGAAGCTACCACGTCACCACGACGTCGGGCGGCGATCCGCTACTGAGCGCCGACGCGACAGAGCGCGACCGTCGAGGCGCCGTGACAATCACGGTGCGCCGATCGATGCTGGCGGCCGATGCAAGCGCCCACCCAGCAGACGCGTCCGCGCGCGTTCGAGGCGCTGCGGATCCCCGGCTTCGGCATCTTCGTCAGCACCTTCATGCTGACGATGATGGCCGACAACATCGAGCACGTGATCAGCTACTGGGTGATCTTCCAGAAGTTCCGATCGCCGGCGCTGGGGGGCTTCGCGGTCATCGCGCACTGGCTTCCGTACCTCTTCTTGTCGGTGGCGGTCGGCGCGCTCAACGATCGCTTCGACTCGCGGCGTCTCATCCAGGCCGGCGCCGCGTGCGATGGTCCTCCTGGTCCTCCACGGCTGCGCGGGCGTGCTCTGGATGACGTCGAGCCAGATGCTCCTCTTCGACATCGTGGGGCCTGGCTCGCTCGCGAGCGCGGTGCGCTTGAACGCGACGGCTCGCTACGTCGGCGTGCTCGTCGGACCCGGCGTGGGCAGCCTGATCATGCGCACCATCGGGCCGACGCACGGCATCTTCCTGAATGCGCTCTTCTACGTCCCGCTGCTCGTGTGGCTGGTGCGGGCGCCCTACGGCCGCGTCCATCGCGGCGACGCACCGGGCCCGAAGCGCGCGGTCCGCGGCCTCGCCGACATCGTCGACACCCTCCGCGACGTACGCGGAATCCCGGTGCTGCTCACGATGGTGATCCTCGCGGGCGCCGCGTCGTTCTTCGTCGGCAACAGCTACCAGGCGCAGATGCCCATGTTCGCGACCGATCTCGGTCACGGCGATCCCGGCGCCGCGTACACGATGCTGCTCGCGGCCGATGCGGCGGGCGCGCTCTGCGCGGGCGTGTTCCTCGAGACCGGCCGCGGCTTCGCGCGTCCCGCGACGCGCACCGCCGTCATGCTCGCCGCTCTGTGGGCCGCTGCGCTGGGCGGCTTTGCGATGACGCGATCCTACCCGGTCGCCATCGCGCTGCTCTTCGCGGCCGGCTTCCTCGAGCTCTCCTTCAGCAGCATGAACCAGACCATCGTCCAGATGAACGCGCCGTCCGCCATCCGCGGGCGCGTGCTCGGTCTCTTCGGCATGGCATCGGCGGGCCTCCGCACGTTCAGCGGCGTCACGGTGGGGCTGCTCGGCGGGCTCGCTACCGTGCACACGTCGTTGCTCCTTGCCGCGGTGGTCTTCATGGCGACCGCCGGTTTGCTCTTCGTACGCCTGCGCGCGAAGGACTGATGCCGAGCCCGTCGGGCATCGCTCGAGGACGCCAGGAAAGATCCACCATCAGCGGACCTTTCGCAGGATCCCGCGTCAGCGTTTCACGGCAGATCCAGAGCGTTACCGCGGGGATCGGAACTTGCCTGGTGGGTGCCATGCGCACCTTGGTCGCCGCTGTCCTACCAATCGGTCTGGCATTCCTCGGAGGCTGCGCCGTCGAGCCCGCGAGCGACGAAGGCGCGTCGACGGACGAGGCCATCGTCAGCTCCATGCAGGCCGGCACCGCAACTGCGTTTCCCGAGGCCGTGCAGATCCTCCACGGCAACGGCGTCGACTACTGCACCGGCGTGCTCGTCAGTCCGACCGTCGTCCTCGGCGCGGCGCACTGCATCTGGGGAACGTCGTACACGGTGAAGGCGCCCTTCGCGCCCGGTGCGCCGACCCGAAAGGTGCTCCGCTCGAAGGTCATCTCGCGTGGCTACTCCAACGATGCAGCGGCGCCCGACGTCGGCGTTCTCGTCCTCGACAAACCGATCACGCTGGCGCAGTACGCCATCCCGACCAGCATCGGCGCCGCTGCCGATGGCGGAACCGCGTATCGCGGCGTGGCCGTCGGGCGAAGCTTCGAGGCGCGCACCGCGCCGCTGGTCCGCTCCACGGTCCTCACCATCACGAGCGGCAAGTCTGCCGGCTACACCACCGGGCTCCACACTCCGTACTACTCGACGGGTGGCGACTCGGGAGGACCGCTCTTTCTCGTCGAGAACGGCAAGCTCACGCACAAGGTCGTGGCCGTCGAGCGGCAGCCCGATCCGCCGAACGACGCCGACTGGTTCACGCGCATCGACGCCGGCGTCCTCGCGCTCATCCACCCTTGAGGTCGTGATACGCGTCTCGCATGCGACGGCGTGATCTCCTCGCCGGCGGTGTCGCGCTCCTCGCCGGCTGCCGCGCTCCTCGCCGGCTGCCGCGGCGTGACCATCGGGTCCGGCGGCGAAGCGGCGGCGGCGAAGAAGGACAGCGCTCCGTTCCGGGTCATCGATCTCATGCCCGAGCTCTTTGCGTACTGCCGCGAAGCCGAGGGATTGTCTCCTGCCGACGCACGCGCGCTCTTCGTGCGTCGCATGATCGGACCGCACGCGGAGGTGTACACGCCGAAGGTCCTTCGGCTGCCTGCGTATCGACCCGACGCGCTCGACCGGCGCCTCGATGCGTGGCTCCCGACCTTTCCTGCGCTCGTCGCGCCCATGCGGCGCATCCACGACACGTTCGGTCTCGACGTCATCGCCAGATCGCAGCCGAACGCGAAGCTCTCGGTGCTGATGCACCACGAGCTCTTTCATTTCTACCAGGACTCGACGACCGACTTCGTCGCCAGATTTCTTTCTCGGCCGCGCGACGCCGCGGATGGATGGACAGCCGGTGCGCAGCGGTTACTGGTTCGGCCTCGAGCTCGCGCGCCGCATCGCCGGCGGTAAGGACCTACGCACGATGGCGAGCGTGCGACCGTCGGCGCTGCCGACGAGCCCGG
>JAYTZB010001745.1:0-1636 GCA_043742085.1 Polyangiaceae bacterium | reverse complement strand
GGGCCCGACGGTGCCGGTGGAGCCCGTGGAGCCGGAGGACTCGCCACCGCAGCGAGCTCGCTGCGCGGACGTGTCACGGCGGCGGAAGGCGGCGCGCCGATCGCCGGCGCTCACGTGACCGTGGTGTCCGACGATCCCGCGAGCCCGAACGAGCGCGGCGCGGACACCGACGCCGATGGATCCTTCGTGGTCGCAGAGCTTCGTCCCGGGCGGGCTCACGTCCTCGTGAAGGCGGCGGGCTACGATGATGCGAGCGCCGACACCACCCTGGTCGATGACGCCACGGCTGCGCGGCCCGCGGTCGTGCTTCCGCTGGTGATGAAGAAGGCGATCCGACCCGGTCAGCTGCGCGGCCTGGTGCGCTCGTTCAGCGGCAAGCCGCTCGCCGCGACCATCCGCGTCGAGCCGATCGGCGTCGAGACGAAGACCGACGCCGACGGAACGTTCCAGGTCGAGGTGCCCCCGGGCTCCTACGAGGTCATCGTCGCGGCCGCCGGACATGCGGGACAGCGCCGTCCCGTGCAGGTCGAAGAGAACGGCGTGACCATCCTCAACGCCGATCTGAGGCCCGGCAAAGAGGCGCCGTGATGAAGCTGCTCGCGACCCTCACCGTGGCTCTGTTCCTCGGCGCGAACGCGCAAGGATGCTCGAAGCATCAGGTCGCCGAGGTGAAGAAGCACGAGGGCGACGTCAAGCGCGACACCTCGTCGGCGCAGCAGAAATGGCAGGCGGCGCCCGACGGCACCGAGCTCGGTATGGGCGACGGCCTCAAGACGGGACCGAGCGCGAACGCCGTGCTGCACCTGACCAACGGCGGCAACATCGCGGTGTCGAGCGACACCACGATCCGCTTTCTCGCGAGCAAGCCCGGCGCTCGGCAGCCAAAGCTCGCCATCGAGACGGGCGAGGCCAGCATCGAGGCCGCGGACGCGGCGCTCACCGTGGAGACGACGATCGGCGTCGCGCAGATCGAGCCGGGCGGCAAGCTGCTCATCTCCGCCGACGGTACCTCCACCCGCATCGAGGTCACCGTCGGCGCGGCCCGTATCGAGACGGAGGACGGCGGCGTCGCCCTGTCGCCAGGCAAGTCGTTCGACATCTCGCTCGGCGGCGCGATCGTCGAGCGAGAGGCGGTCGATGCCTCCGCCGATTCCGGCCGCGCGGACCGCGCCGATGCCGCGGCGATCACCGCCGTCGCCGACGCGGGCACCGCGGGAGCGACCACCGTCGAGGTGCGCGGCGCCGGAGTCCGCGTGCAGGCGAAGGGCGAGACCGCATTCAAGCCCCTCCCCGAAGGAGCGAGCTCCGCGTCGGCGGGCGACGTGCTCGAGGTCCCGAACGGCGCATCGGTCGACGTGCGACGGGGCGCGCGCCACGGTCGCCTCGTCGGCTTCGGTCGCTTCGTGATCGGCGACGCAGAAGGGAGCGCGCTCGTCCGCGCGAGCTCGGGGCGCGTCGAGCTCGAAGCGACGTCCGAGGACGTCGCCGCGGAGGTGCCCGGCGGCACGATCGTCGCCAGGATCGGCGAGGGCAAGAGTCGCGTCGATGCCGACGTCGGGGCCGCGGGCACCAAGGTCGGCGTCGGGCAGGGACAGGCCGAGGTCCGCGGCAAGGGGACCTCGGAGACCATCCGTGC
>JAYTZB010001744.1:0-3252 GCA_043742085.1 Polyangiaceae bacterium | reverse complement strand
GCTTCGCTCGAGCGCGTAGATGCGCATGGTGGGCGGCAGGTTCTGTACGCGCTCCGGGAAGGAGCCGTCGGCCTTCAGATCGAGGGTGGGCGCGTCGCCCCAGCGAAAATCGCGGCGCACCAGCCGGTAGACGCCGCCCGCGACCCACGTGCCTTGCGCCGGTGTCGCGCGCGCGAGCACGTCTGCGAGGTACGTGACCGGGTCGTGCAGCACGTAGCGGACCAAATTGCCCTCGGGGTCGCGTGTTCCCGATGCGATGCCGCGCACGATCGAGAGAGAGGCGCCGATGGGCGCCGGAAGATCGTCCTTGATGGCCTCGATGGCCTCGTGGGTCTCGACCGCGAGCCACGCCGCGTCCGAGGCGGCCTTGGCCGGCTTGGGGCCGAGCCCGGCGATGGCGCGCGCCTCGAGGTCGCTGGTCCACACCCAGCGCATGCCGCGCTTGTAGGCCATGTCGCCGAGCATCGCGCGCGAGCGTTCGAGCGCCCGAACCAGGCTTCGTCGCTGCTCGTCGGAGAGCGGAGAGGCCTCTCCGTCGCCGCCGCCGTCCCCCCAGCGTGCGCCCGGCTCCACGAGACGCAGCGTGACGATCGCCACGTGCCGCACCTCGCGAGCCTCCGGACGGCGTGAGCCGGCGGCGCTCGGCGGCGAGCTCTTGAGCCCGGCCTGCGGAGGCTGCGAGCCCATCGGAGGACGCGAGCCGCGTGGGCCCACGCCGCTCTCGCCGCCGGAGAGCGCGTGAGGGGCAGCCGCTTGCGTGTGATGCTCGGGCGGAGACTCGTTCCCGGTCAGCGCAGGTCCTTCGCGGGGCACGAACGACAGCAGCGTGCTCTCGAGCGTGGCGGCGTCGACGAAGACCTGCTTCAGCAGCATGGCGCGACCGATCGCGGCGGCCACGTCACGTCCGGTGGGGTAGCGATCGTCGGGCTTCTGCGAGAGCAGCTTCAGGACGATGGTCTCGAGCTCCTCCGGGATGTCGCGGACGTAGGTGCTGGGGGGCTCTATTTTTCCCGAGCGAACGATGTCGAGCAGCGCCTCGCCGCCGAGGCCGCCGTGCAGCGGCCGACCCGTGAGGCACTCCCAGAAGATGACGCCGAGCGCATAGAGATCGCCGCGGCGATCGACCTTCTCCCCGCGCGCCTGCTCGGGCGACATGTACCCGAACTTGCCCTTGAGGACGCCCTCCTCCTCGTCGGTGAGGCGTGCGCTGGCGATGCCGAAGTCGGCGATCTTCACGACGCCTTCGAACGAGAGGAGGACGTTCTGCGGGGAGACGTCGCGGTGCACGATGTCGAGGGGCGCGCCGCCCTCGTCGCGCTTCTCGTGGGCGTAGTGCAGCCCCTTCGCGGCCTCGGCCACCATCCACGCCGAGGCCCACGGCGGGATGAGGCGCCCCTTGGCCTTCGCCGCGCTCATGAGATGACCGAGGTCGCAGCCCTCGACGTACTCCATGGCGAGGATGTGGCCCTCGTCGCCCTCGTTCGAGAACTCGTAGACTTGGACGACGTTCGGGTGGTTCAGCCGCGTGGCGAGCTGCGCCTCGTCGATGAACATCGAGCGGAAGCGGCGCGACGTGGTGAACGCCGGGAGGATGCGCTTGACGACGACGACCTTGAAGGTGCCCTCGGCGCCGCGCTTCTTGGCGAGGAACACCTCGGCCATGCCGCCCGCGCCGAGCCGGCGGACGATCTCGAACTGCGCGATCTGACTCGGGATGCCGGCGGTGTGGATGACGCTCGACATGGCGACCGCCCGCAATCTTACATGGGCGGCGGCACGGCGCACGCTCGGGGGAGGGCGGGAACGGGACGGGCATGACGGAAAACCGCGGGCCTACACCGACCCCCCTCGCGTATTCCGTTCGGACGCGTGTACACTCGTAGGGCTGCGGCGATGCAAAATCCGCCCACTGGTCCCACTGCGCAGGGTTCGTTCGCGAAGACGCCCTTCCCTCATCTGCTCGTATACGCGCTCGAGCGAGCGCTCACGGGGACCTTCGAGCTCCACCTGCCCGCCCCGGACGGCACGATGCAGTCGGTGGCCACGATGCTCGTCATCCAGGGCGTCCCCGCGAAGCTGCGCACCACGGACGGGGTCCACTACCTCGGCGACGTGATGGCCGAGCTCGGGCTGGTCAGCCCGGAGGCCGTGAAGGCGTCGCAGGAGCGCATGGCCGAGAGCCCGCGTCTCCAGGGGCAGATCCTGAAGGAGCTCGGCGCCGTCGACGACAGTCGCCTCGAGGCGGGTGTCCGCGCGCAGCTCGACCGCAAGATCGAGCACCTCTTCGGGCTGCCGGCCGAGACAGTGTTCTCGTACTACGACGGCATCGACGCGCTCCAGCGCTACGGCGGTCCGCCGACGCCCATCGATCCGCTCCCCGCGCTGTGGCGCGGCGTGAGGCAAGCGCCCGCGTGGGAGCACGTGGACGCGACGCTCCGAAGGGTCGGCGCGTCGGCGGTGCGCATCGGTCCGAACGCGCAGCTCGATCGCTTCCAGTTCACGCGCGTCGAAGGTGGCGCGCTCGATCTCCTGCGGCAGCGTCCGATGCGCGTCACCGATCTCGCGAGCTCCAAGGTCATCGGACCGAGCGTCGCGCAGCTGCTCGTCTACGTGCTCGTCATCACGAAGCAGGTCGAGCTGGTCGAGACACCGTCCATGCGCGCGCCGGCCGCCGCGCCGGTGGCGCAAGAGCAGCAGCAACAGGCCGCGCAGCAGCCGGTTCCCCAGGCGGTTGGATCGACGGGACGCTTTCCGGCGGTCGGCAGCCAGCCCGGTCCGCCGAGCGCTGCGAGCGGACAGGCGTTCGCGCGCGTGCAGCTCCAGGCGAAGCCCATCCAGCGTGCGCCTCTGATCATCGAGGAGGGACCTGTCGCGCGGAGCGCTTCCGACGGACGCATCGCGAGCCCGATGCCGCAGTCGATCCCGCTTCCGGTTGGCCTCAACGCCGACGCGCCGGGAGCGAACGCGGGCGATCCTTCGTCGCCGTTCGCATCGACGCAGGGGATCAACCCGACCATCCCGCTGGCGCCGCCTGCACCGGTGATCACGGGCATGACGCCGATCGGACCCGACGCGGACCCCACCAGCGCGATGAACATGTCGGTCGGCGGGCTCGGCCTCGACATCGGCGCGATGATCTCGACGACCATCCAGTCGTCGATGCCGCCGCCGATCAACGCGCCGGAACAGGGCTTCGGTCCGTCGTCGTCGTCGATGGGTGCCGCTGGGCCGCCGAGCGGCACCGTGCCGGCA
>JAYTZB010001743.1:0-3079 GCA_043742085.1 Polyangiaceae bacterium | reverse complement strand
TTCCGGGCGCTTCCTGGCTTCCAACGATCCCGTCGCGGCCACCACACTGACCGTCGCCGAGCTCCCGAACGCTGCTGCGACGGTCGCGACGGTCGCGACGGTCGCGACGGCGCTCACGGCCGTCCCGGTCGCCCCGGTCGTGGACCAGCCCTCACCTGCCGCTTCCCCCGCTCCGACGGACGCGGTCGCTCTCGCGCCGGCGCTCGCGCCCGCATCCGCACCGCCGGCTGCGCCCGCGCCCGCGCCCCCTACCGCTACCGCTACCGTCTCCGGCACCGCCGAGCCGAAGCCCGCGCTCGCCCGCGAAGCCCGCCAGAACGATCCCTCTCGTGACGGCCTCCTCGTTCGCGCCACGGCCCGCTCACTCGACAAGCCCGAGGACGCACGCGACGCGAAGCTCCATCTCACCGACGCGCGCACCATCGCGCGCCAGCACGCGACCGATCCCCGCGCGTTGAAGGCCTGGGCCATCGCCGCCATGCATGCCGGCGAGACGCGTGAGGCACGCCGCGCCGCCGAAACGTGGGCGGTCCACGACACGAGCGCGGAGCCGCGCCTCTTCCTCGCCGCAGCGCTCGAGTCGAGCGGGCGGAAACGTGAGGCACGTGCCGTCCTCGAAGAGTGGCTCACCAACCATCCCGACTCGACGGACGCGAAGCGCATGCTCGCGCGCCTGGGCGCGTCGCCCGACCCCGTCATCAAGCGCGGCGCACGCAATCGCGGCAGCCGCGCGGCCCCGCACCCGCCCGATCCCGTCGCCGACGAGTGACGGAGCGTTAGTGACGGAGCGTTAGCGTGATCGGCGCGCGCGTCACCGCGTCCGAGATCCTTGGCTGAGCCGCCGGCGATCCACGTCACGTGACGGTGCGCGACGAAACGCCGGGCGAACGGCCCATGTCACGTGACTGCACGATGGCCTCGCATTTGCTGATGTAGGGGCATGCGGGTCAGGGTAGGCCTCGGGTTGGTCTGGATGCTGGGGGCCTTCGCGGGCTGCGCAGCACAAACGGAGGAGCCGCGCGCGACCACCGACGACGCGCTCGTCGACATCCCTGTCTCGTCGACCCGCGATCAGAAGGAGACCGGCAACTGCTGGCTGTACGCGACCACGTCGTGGGTCGAGAGCATCGAGCTCGCGGCGCTCCGCGAGAAGCAGCACGCTTCGACGGTCAAGGCTCCGCCTCCGCTCTCGGTCGCGTACTTCGATTACTGGGACTGGTACGCGACCATCACGCGCGGCGACGTCACCAGCAAGGTGGCGAAGACGATCCGCGAGGACCAGCTCGATGCGGGCGGATCGTGGGGTGCGGCCGTCGAGCTCATCGCGAGGCGCGGGCTCGTGCGCGCCGCCGACTTCAGCGGCGGCGCCGGCATCATGAAGGACGCCGATCTCACCAACGCCGCTCTCGATGCCATGACCGCATCGCTGCTCACCGGGCCGCTCGCCACGAAGGCGGCGCGAAAAGACGGCGCGCTCGTGAGGCACGAGCTCGACAAGGCGTTCGGCCTCTCCCCGGCGATGAAGAGCGCGCTCACAGCGGCGTTCGGCGCCGATGGTGCGCGCGGCTACGACGACGGCACTGCCACCGCCGCGCCGAGCATCGTGACCGCAGCCGATCTCGACGTGCTCGTCCCGCGCGCCGAAGCCGCCTCCACGGTCCGACCGCTCGCCGACGTGATCGGCAAGCGCAAGGACGGCGACGACCCCGACCAGCGAACCGGCACCTACGCGTGGGGAGTCGCTCCTTACACGCACCACGGCAAGGCCGCGACACGCGCCTATTTCAAGCGGGTTCAGCGTGCGCTGCACGCCGGCGTCGCCGTACCGATCTCCTGGTTCCTCGCCGACAACGGCGACCCCGCCGGCATCGGCGCGTACAGGAGCGTGCCTGCCGCTCCCGCCAGGGCGACCGACTCCGTCGACCACGAGACGCTCATCGTCGACTACGAGGTCGCCGACGTCCCGCGCTTCGGCACGCTCCACGCAGGCGTCGATGCCACCGCTGCGCAGCGCGCCGCCGCGCTCGACGACGCCGCAACCATCGTCTTCTTCCGCGTGAAGGACTCGTATGCGACGCGCGTCGTGAAGAAGAAGCGCGTGACCATGAACGATCTCTACGTCGACTACCTCACCGGTACGGTACGCGTCTGTCCCGACGGCGCCCCGAGCACGTCATCCAAGTGCCACGACGTCGTCCCGCTCGAGGACGTCACGCTCCCGTCGGGCTTCTGACCGCTCAGGGCGGCGCGCACATGCCGGGCGGGTTCTTGCCGATCTGGTCGACCTTCGCCTTGGCATCGATGCCGATCTTGTCCTTCGCGAAGCGCTTCTCGCAGGCGTCGTAGGCCACCTTGGCGTTCGCGCAGTCGTGCATGAGGAGATACGCGTCGCCGATCCCGTAGAGGGTACGATCGAGGACGTTGGAGCGCGGAAAGAGCTTCAGGAGCCGGTTGAATTGGCCCAGCGCGGAGCTCGGTCGACCGTCCTGCAGATCCGCGCTGCCCAGGAAGAACAGCGCCTCGTCGGCCTTGTCGTCGCTCGGGTAGCGATTGACGTACTCGGGACCGAGCGCGCGCACCGCCGCGAAGTCGTGCTTGGCGAAGGCGGCCTCGAGTTGCTTGTAGTGCCCGTCCTTGTCGGCGGGCACCGCGATCGGCGCAGGCGGAGCGGGCGGCGGCTGCTGCGTGCGCTTCAGCTCGTCGATGCGCGCGTACAGCTCGGTGCGCGAGGCGCCGACGTCACGCTTCAGATCGTCGATGCCGTGGTTGATCTCGTCGACCCGCCCGGCGAGCTCGTTCAGGCGCTGCTTCGAGGCGAGGTAGTCGCCGCTGGAGTCGGCGTTGGCGCGGAGCGCATTGTCGAGTCGCGCTCGTGTCGCCTCGAGATCGGCGCGCAGCGCGACGACATCGGCGTGCGACTGCGTCACGTCCTTCTCCATCTGCGTGGTCCTGGCCGCGAGCGCCTCGTGATCACGCTGGTTGACGCAACCGGTCGCCGCCAGCACCAGACCTCCGAACGCCACAGCGATCACGATCTTCTTCATCGGCTCGTCATCGGCGTCGTCATCGGCGTCGTCCT
>JAYTZB010001742.1:0-2863 GCA_043742085.1 Polyangiaceae bacterium | reverse complement strand
GCGTCGCTTGCCGCGTGCAAGTCGCTCGCGGCCGACGACGGCAAGCCCGCCATCCGCCCCCCGATCGCCGCCGACAGCCGCACGGTCTCGTCGAGCGCGCTGCCTCCGCGCGACGCCGAAGCCGCTCCGCCGGTGACCCTCGCGCCCGAAGCGCCTCTCGCCTGGGGGACGCGACCGCCCAGGGACGGCGTCCTCTTCCCGATCGTCGATGGCATGTGCATCCACGGCGAGATCTTCGCGCTCGAGAACGGCGCGCTCTTCGCGTACGGCAGCTCGCACGGCGCCTACTCGCGCGGCGGCACCACGACCGTCGTGCGCGTCGGCGACGACGGTCTCGAGCCGCAAGCGAACGTCGGCTTCGGCGCGACCTTCGATTTCTGGGGGGTCAAATCGATCGGCGGCCACTACCCCGATCGGCTCTGGGCCGTCGTCGACGTCTCGAGCCGGATGGTCGAGGCAGCGGAGCTTCGCGTCGGCACCGCGAAGGCGACGGACTGGAAGGTCGCGCTCTACAGCGGCACCAAGCCCGGCGACGCCGGCAACGCCGCTGTGCGCGGCGCGCCGGCGCGCGACCTCGGACAGCCGATTCTCCTGCCCGACGGCTCGACGCTCGTTCCGGAGAGGAGCGTCGTTCAAGACGACGTCGGAATGGAGAAGGCGTCGTTCGCGTTCCGGATGCTGTCACCCGCCGGCGCGCTCGTCGCCAAGCCCAAAGTGCCCGGCGCCGATCTCGCCGCCATCGCCTTCACGCGGCCCGATGGCCGCGGCGACGGCGTCGCCGCGCTCGCGAACGGAGAGGTCGTGGGCGCGCGCGTCGACGGGGAAGCCGCCAAGCTCGTTCGGTGGTCCCCCACGCAGCCCGTCAGCGATCTCCCGCTCAAGGTCACGAAGGGCTCCGTGACGCTGCGCGCCGGAAAGAACCGGGCTTTCGTGCAGGTCGACGGCCAGCTCTTCGTCTATGCCTCGGGCAAGGTGGAGCCGGTCAAGCTCGCACCGAAGCTCGCGAGCGGGTTCACCTGGACGGTCGGGGCCGACGACTCGCTCTACGTCGCGCTCCCGAGCAAGACGCTCCTCGTCGAGACCGCGCAGGGCACCGTCACCGAAGAGGCGATGCCCGTGTTCGGGGTGCTGCTCGGCGCCGTGACCAGCAGCACCGTGTGGCTCCTCTCCGACCACGCGCATCAGCTCCACCGCCGCACGTCGTCGGGCGGTTCCGCGAGCTGGGAGCCGGTCACGCTCCCGGCCCCGCCGTTCGGCAATACCCTGCGGGGCCCCGTGACCATCGAGGCCGTCCAGATCTTCGGCACCGACGACGTGTTCGTGAACACGCGGCGCTTCGAGAAGGGCTGGGGCTGGGCGCAGCCCGAGCCCTATCGCGCGATCTACCGGACGAAGCGCCCGAAGCAGGTGCTGCGCTGCCAGGACGTGCGCGGCGAAGGCACCGGTCGCGGTGTCTACACCTGGCCGCCCGACGCCGGCGACGCGTGCACGACACCGTTCGTGGTGGTCGTGCGCGAGGAGGCCAAGGAGCCGGCCAAGACGTATCCCGGTATCGCGCAGAAGCTCCGCGGAAAGACCGAATACGGCACCAAGCTCGCCCTCGTCAGCTTCGAGGGGCGCGGCGGGCTCAACCTCGGAATACCGATGACCGATATCGAACTAGCGCGAAAGCTCGCGACCTATCTGTCCCGATCGTTGGATATCCGCGCCGACGTGGTCTGCGGCCGTCCCGATGCGATACGGCAGCTCGACTACGACGTGGCCAAGGGCACTCTCGAGGTCGGCCAGTCCAGCGCCTCGCACTGAAATCGAGTCCGGGCCGGGAAGCTCAGACCGAACTTCTCCTCGAGCACCGCCAGCAGCTCGTCCGGCGAGGACAGCAAGTGCCGCTCTGCGCTGCCGTCGCGCTGCCGCACGGTGAGCTCACGATTCAGCAGCGTGACACGAGCGCCGTCGGGCAGCGCCCGTGCGACGAGCAAGCGGTTCTTGAAGTGCGAGCCCGGATGCGCGCTCGTGTACCAGTTCCCCACCTCGCGATCGATCGGCGGCATCTCCTCGAGCGTGAATTCGCAGATGTCGTGCCACTCCTCGCCGAAGAGCACCTGGTGATAGATGAGGCCGTTCTCGCGTAGCAGTCGGCGCGTCTCGTGCGGCGTGGGCTGCGGCCCCGTCTCCTCGAGGCGCAGCGCGGACGTCGGCGACATCGCGCCCACCCCGACGTCGACCAGCCACGACTCCTCGAGCTCGACGCGAACGAAGACGTGCGTACGGGCCGGCGTGAAGTCGCGCGGACGCTGGTAGCGAACGCGCGCGCTGAGCGGGTGGACGTCGTAGCCGAGTGTCCCCAGCGCGTGGAGGAGCAGCGAGTTCTGCTCGAAGCAGTAGCCGCCACGGCGGCCGTGAATCAGCTTCTGCTCGAGCGCCGCGGGCGCGAGATCGATGGGCAGCCCCAGGAGCACGTCGAGGTTCTCGAACGGGATCGCCTTCACGTGCGCGTGCACGATGGCGTTCAGCGTCGCGAGCGTCGGCGCGCGCGGGCCGTCGAAGCCGATGCGGGTGAAGTACGCGTCGAGATCGATCACTGCGTCGCCAGCTCGATCACCGTGATCGAATAGGGCGGCAGCTTCCCCTTCAGCGACGAGCCCTCGAGCTTCACGTCACCGGCCACGAAGCCCTGGTCTCCGCCGGTATAGACGAACGACCTCACGGCGCCGGGCGAGACGCAGCCCTTCAGCTCGATGCTGGCGTCGTGGGGGCGATCGGCGCTGAAGTTGAGCGCCACGAGCACCCACTTCTTCCCGCGCTCGTCGCGCGACGCATAGAGCGATGTACCGCTGGGTGAGCTCGACGGCACGATCTGCTC
>JAYTZB010001741.1:0-1809 GCA_043742085.1 Polyangiaceae bacterium | reverse complement strand
GAGCTCGCCGAGCGCTTCGCCGCGTTCGCGGAGCTGCTCCCCAAGCCGACGCCGAAGGCGCGCGTGCTCCTCGACGACGCTGCGAAGCTCGCGAAGGTGGACGAGGGCTCCATCGACGCGGTCATCACCTCGCCTCCGTACGTCGCGACCTACGACTACCTGGCGCACCACGAGCTGCGGATGCGCTGGCTCGACCTCGACACGCGTCGCCTCGCCAAGGACGAGCTGGGCGCCCGCCGGCACTACGAGCAGATGACGCCCGACGAGTCACGCGCGTCGTGGGAGCGCGAGCTCGCGAAGTTCTTGCGTGCGCTGGCACGCGTGACGAAGCGCGGCGCGCCGGTGGTGCTCCTCATCGCCGACTCGGCCACGCCGCGTGGGCCGCGCGGGGAGCGGCCCGAGGCGCTGCGCGCCGACGAGATCGTCGCGGACACCGCAGCGCACGTGAAGACGTTCGAGCCGGTCGCGCGGGCCTCACAAGCTCGACCGCATTTTCATGGCCCGACCGTGGCGGCGTTCTTCGACAGGCCGCGACGCGAGCACGCCCTCCTGCTGCGCCGGATCTGATTCGGACCTGGCACGCTGGGCTTGCCGCGCGTCGTCCATCCAGACTACACAGCGCGCATGCCCACGGTGACGTTCGAGTCGAGCGACGGAGCCATCACGAAGACCGTTGCTGCGCCCGACGGCGGCTCGCTCGCCGATCTTTGTGACGATCACGAGGCGCCCATCCCCTTCTCGTGCCGGAGCGCGAGCTGCGCCACGTGCCACATCGAGGTCCTCGAGGGGCCCGACTCGCTGGTGCCGCCCGAGGATGACGAGCTCGACGTGCTCGAGGCCATCGACTCGAAGCCGCCCAAGTACCGGCTTGCCTGCTGCGCCAAGCTGAAGCCCGGCCCGGGCACCGTGCGCGTACGCGCGCAGAACGACTACTGACGCGATCTGCGCACCGCCTTACGCAGCGGGCTCTTGCGCGTTTTTTTACGCTGCCGACCTGCCCTTCGCGAGAAAACGTGCAACAGAGTCCGGCGGAGCACCCACCGCGGCGATGCAGCACCCCCTGGAGACCGGACACCGTGAGCGGAGCGAGCCCCTGAGCGCGCCCGCGGGCGGCTTCGTCGCGCGTCTCTGGAGGAACCTCGCCGCGCAAGACCTCCTCATCGGGATCTACTTCGCGCTCATGCTCTTCGCGGTGCTGACCGCGAAGGGGCCCGGCGCCGACGAGTCGATCCGCACGGTGCTCATCGACATCGGTTGCTTCGCCGTCGGCATGCTGCTGACGCGCGGCGGCATCTTGCGGGCGGGCTCGCTGGCGAACGGGCTCGTCTATCGCTTCACGCTCTTCTTGTGCGTGTTCCTCTCGTACTTCCAGCTCCGCTCGATCCTGCCGGCGGTCAGCCCGCATTCCCTCGACGCGAACCTGCTCGCATTCGACCTGCGCGTGTTCGGCTTCGAGCCGTCGATCGTGTGGGATCGCTATGTCACGCCGCACACCACCGAGTGGTTCGCGTTCTTCTACTTCGGCTACTTCTTCCTGCTGATCGCGCATGTCGTGCCGATCATGTTGCTCGGCAAGAACCCCGTTCGCGTGGCGCACTTCGCGCTGGGGATCTTCATGGTGTTCTGTACGGGGCACCTCCTCTACATGGTCGTGCCGGGCTGGGGGCCGTACCACCACCTCGCGGGTCATTTCGAGCATCCGCTCGAGGGCGGACTCTTCTGGCGATTGGTCCGCGCGACCGTCGATGCCGGCGGCTCGCAGAAGGACATCTTCCCGAGCCTCCACACCGCGACGCCCACGTACTTCGC
>JAYTZB010001740.1:0-3315 GCA_043742085.1 Polyangiaceae bacterium | reverse complement strand
GTCGAGTCGCTGAAGACGACCGATCCCGGCGCGCCGCAGCCGAAGATCATCTTCGAGAAGTGACCGCGACCGCCGTAGACTGCCCTCCCCGTGGACCTGTACGCCCAGATCGCCGGCTTCGTCGTGGCTGCCACGTGCACCGCGATCGTCGTGACGCGCGCGGCCACGGCTCCCGCGCCGCCGCCGCTCGCGCATGCCACGCCAGAGCAGATGAGGAACTTCGCCGCCGACGTCGCCATGCGTGAGGACGAGTGGCGCGCGAAGGCGGCCGAGGGTTTTCCCGCCGACGATTGGTCGCAGCGCGACGACTTCCACGGCCGTGAGGCGCAGGCGGTGCATGACCTCGCGACCGGCGCGCATGTGCCCTACGAGGACGTGTTCCGCGCCATCGACGACGATCTGCACTGGGCGGGTCCGCGCGGCATCGTCATTCGTGGCGGCCGCAGCGCGAACGCGGTGCCTTGCCATCCGCGGCCCATCTTCGATTGAGGACGCGAGCCCGTGATCTCCCGCCTCGCTCGTCATCTTCCGCTACGCCTCGCGTTCTTCGCGCTGCTCGCGGCGGTCCTCGTCTGGCCGGTCCTCGGTGACGCGGCGCGCCTCAACGAGTTCCGCGACGTCCACCACCTCTTTCTCTACGAGCGCTCCGCGATCGACACCATCCTGCGCTACGGCGAGCTCCCGCTATGGAACCCGTATTATTGCGGGGGATTCGACGCCGTGGCGGCGCCGCAGACGCGCTTCATGTCGCCGACGCTGCTCCTCGGCCTCCTCTTCGGCGCGCAGCGCGCGGAGATCCTGACCGTCTTCTTCTTCGCGATCCTCGGCATGGAGGGCACGTATCGCTGGCTCCGCCTGCGCACGAGCGAGCCGCTCGCGGCGCTCGTCGTAGCGCCCATCTTCGCGCTCTCGGGTCAATACGCGGTCGCCTACAACCGCGGGTGGATCCAGTTCATGGGCTTCCAGCTCGTGCCGTGGATCCTGTACGGCATCACGCTCGCGGCGCGCCGCAAGTGGGCCGGCATGGCGTTCGCATCGATCGCGTTCGCCTGGTTGCTCGGCTTCGCGGGCTTCTTCGCGGCGCCGCTCGTGGCGGTGGCGGCGGTGCTCGAGTCGGTGCGCACGTTGATCGAGCAGCCCCGCGGCGCTCGCTGGCGATCGATCGCCATGCTGTTGTCGACGGCGAGCTTCATGGCGATGGTCGCGTGCGTGCGCCTCTGGCCGGTGTCGGAGACGCTGCTCTCCGCGCCGCGCGTGATGGCCGGTACACCGGGCCATGCGCCGCGCGCGCTCATGTCGGCGCTCGTCGGGGTCCTCGCCATCAAGGACGGCAACACCGAGCTCATGGGCAGCTTCTACGTCGGGGCGGCGTTTCTCGCGCTGGTGGCGCTCGGCGCGCATCATCGAAGCGTCCTCGGCGGTCTGATCATCGCGCTCCTCTGCGCCTGGCTCGCGTCGGGCTACGCGACGCGCATCTCGTTGTTCGGGCTCCTGCGCGAGGTGCCGACGTTCGCCGCCATCCGCTACCCGGAGCGCTTCCTGTGGCTGGGGATCCTCTTCGCGAGCGGCTCGGTGGTCACCGCGCTCGCCCGCGTGCCGTTCATCGGTGAGACGCGACGATGGCGCGTGGCCACCACCGTCGTCTTGGTAGGGGCGACTCTCTTCACGATCGGCGCGGAAATTGCGGCGTTTCACCGGGTCGCGACCAACCGCACGCTTGGGACCGTCACCACCGATCGCCAGGGCGAGTTCCACCAGGCGCGCGGCAATCGCTGGCTCGCGGTGCACCTCGAGTCGCAGAACATCGGCTCGCTCGGTTGCTACGAGACGCATCGCCTCGCCGAGTCCACGCTGCTGCGCGGCGACCTCCCGCAAGAGGAGTACCTCGCACCCGACGCCGCCGATGCGGGACGCGTGAAGCGCGTCTCGTGGTCGCCGAACAAGATCGTGGTCCACGCCGACGTCTCGCGGCCCGCGCGCCTGCTCGTGAACCAGAACTGGGCGCCGGGCTGGCACGCGTCGGTCGGCAAGGTGGTCTCCAACGAGGGCCTCCTCGCCGTCGATCTGCCGGCGGGCGTGAACGACGTCGCCCTCGCGTTCCTGCCATGGTCGACGCTGGGCGGCGCAGCGACGACGGTGACCGCGCTGCTCGCGCTGGCGCTCATCGCATGGCGCGCGCGCCGGCGTGGCGCGGTGTTCGCACGGCGGCAGTGGATCGTGACCGCGCTCCTCGTGCTCGTGCCGTGGGGCGTGGCGGCCGCCGCGTACCGGATGTCGCCGGACGACAAGTGGCCGCCGCCCGCGATGAAGAACGCGAACGGCACCCCGGCGGTCCTCGCGGACGACGAGCACGTCGACGCGACGCCGGCCGGCGCCACGTTCGCGCTTCCGCTGCGCGTCGAGATGGGCAAGGTCACGCCGCCGGACGAGCACCGGAACCTCCTCGTCGAGGTGTATTTCCGGCGCCTCGAGCACATCCCGCGCGCCACGACGATGTTCGTGCACATCGAGCGACGGAAGGACCAGCCGCCGCTCCCCAAGGAGAGCGAGAAGGACAAGGAGAAGCAGAAGGAGGACTTCTACAACGCCGATCACCAGGTGGTGGGCGGCAGCTTCTATCTCTCCGATGCGCCCGAGGGCCGCCTCATCCACGACGCATTCGGCGCGCACATCGAGAAGGCCGGCAGCGGCGCGTGGGACGTCTGGGTCGCGTTCGGCGACGTCTCCGGTCGGAAGGGCCGCGCGCGCGTGACCGACCCCGGCAAGGCCACCGTGAGCAGCGACCGCGTGCGCGTCGGCTCGTTCGTGATCCCATGAAGCGCTCTGGTAATCTCGCGGGCACGTCTCGATGACCGCGCCGCGCTCGTCCCCTCCCAGCCGCACCGGCCGCGCCGGCCGCCTTCGCTGGGTGGCGCTCGTCGCCTTCGCGCTGATGACGAGCCTCTACGCGTGGTGGCCGGTCCTCGCCGCCTATCCCGCGACGCAGGGCGGTGACGGTCCCGTCTTCCAGAAGGCGCTCGAGGCCGAGCACGAGATCATCGCGCGCTACCACGAGCTGCCGATGTGGAACCCCTACGAGTGCGGTGGTCTCCCGCTCTGGGACAACCCGCAGGGACCCGCCGGCGCGCCGCTCGTGCTCCTCATGTTCGTCACGAACACGACGAAGACCATGATGGCCTGGTACGTCCTCCACTCGGCGGCGGGCTTCCTGTGCATGTGGATCCTCGCGCGAAAGGATCTGAAGCTCTCGCGGCCCGCCGCGGTGCTCGCTTCTCTCGCCTGGGCGTACTCGGGCTTTCACCAGCAGCACTACGC
>JAYTZB010001739.1:0-3270 GCA_043742085.1 Polyangiaceae bacterium | reverse complement strand
GACGTTCAGCAGCACCACCACCACCATCGCGGCGACGACGCCGACGAGCTTCGACAGATGCGCTGGGTCGATGGCCGGGAAGCGGAGCCTGGACATCAGCCCCACCTCCACGCGTCGACCGCGCGCACCGTGACGAAGAGCGGCAGGATCACGCAGGAGCCGTAAAATACGAGCCGGCGTGAGTCGATGATGCCCGACGCGAAGTCGTTCATGTGGGCCCATACCGAGACGTGCGAGCAGATGTCGTGCATGAGCGTGCCCTCGCGCGTGACGAACTCGCCGACGCCGAGGATGAAGAGACCGAGCACCACGAGCGCGGTCATGACGAGCGCGAGGAACTGGCTGGTGGTGAGCGCGCTCATGAGCAAGCCGAGCGAGAGGTATCCGGCGCCCACCAGGAACACGCCGAGGTACGCCGAGGCCGCGACGCCCCAGTCGACCTCGCCGCTCCGCGAGAGGATGACGAGATAGAAGACGGTGGGCGCCCACATGGCGACATAGGTGGTGAGGACCGACGCGTACTTCGCGAGCACCACCGCAGCGCTCGAGACCGGCGCCGTCATCAGCGACTCGATGGTGCCGCTGCGTCGCTCCTCGGCGAAGAGCCGCATGGTCATGGGCGGCACGAGCAGGAAGAGCACGAGGTAGAGGAGGATGGTGTTGCCGAAGAACGCCTGGATGGGCGTCTGATCGCTCGCTGCGGCCCCCAGGTTCGCGAAGTGATCGACGAGCAGGAAGAAGTGCATCCCCTGCACGAGCAAGAACACCGAGATGAGCACCCACGCTAGGGGCGTCACGAAGAACGCGAAGAGCTCGCGCTTGTAGATGGGCCAGAAGCTCCTCATGCGCTCGCGCTCGCGCTCGTCAGCTCGGCGAAGACCTCCTCGAGGGAGCTGCGCACGGGCCGCACCTCGCGCACGAAGCACCCGGCTGCCACCACCACCGCGACCGCCTGCTCGATCGCGCGCGCTACGCCGGCGTCGTCGATGGTCTTCTGCCAGGCGCAGCGAACGACATGAGCGTCGGCCTTCGCTTCGTCCCCGTCGTCGACCGTCACCTTGGCGATTCCCTCCACCGCGCGAACCGCTGCGAGGGCGATCTCGAGCTCGCCGCGCACGACGAGCAGGAGCCCCGCTGCGCGACGCTTGCGCGACAGATCATCCATCGTACCTTCGGCCACGAGCTTGCCCTTCGCGATGACGACGACGCGACTGCAGCTCGCCTCGACCTCGCTGAGGATGTGCGTCGAGAGGAGAACGGTGTGCTCCTTGCCGAGGTTCTTGATGACGTCGCGGACCTCGCGGATCTGGTTCGGGTCGAGGCCCGCGGTCGGCTCGTCGAGGATGAGCAGCGGCGGCCGCGCCACGAGCGCGTCGGCGAGACCGACGCGCTGACGGTAGCCCTTGGAGAGGTTGCCGATCAGGATGTTCGCGACGTCGTCGACGTTGGCCTTCGCCATGGCGTCGTCGACGAAGGCGGCGCGGTCGCGACGAGGCACGCGCTTCAGCTCGGCGCGGAACCCGAGATACTCGGCGACGCGCATCTCGGGATAGAGCGGGACCGCCTCGGGCATGTAGCCGATCTTCTGGCGGGCCTCGAAGCTCTCCTCGCGGATGTCGTGGCCGGCGACGCTGACCTTGCCGCTGGTCATTCCGAGGAAGCCGGCGATGATCCGGAGCGTCGTGCTCTTGCCGGCGCCGTTGGGGCCGAGGAAGCCGACCACCTCGCCCTTGTCGACCTCGAAGGACACGTCGTCGACGGCGACGCGGCCGGTGGCGCGCGCGGTTCCGATGGAGCCGTAGCGCTTGACGAGCTTTTGGACGGAGATCATCGGGTGATCATCGGGGTGAGAGGGGCCGGTTTACCACGGGGGCGCGTGAGAAGTTTCCCAAGCCGGCCGCGGCGAGGCACATTTGGGGTGTGAAGGGTGTGAAGGAGGAACGCGCGTGGGCGGTGGTGGCGGTGCTCGCCCTCGGCGCGTGCCGATCCGGCACGTCGCCCGTGCCCGCCGGGCCGGCGTTGAGCGCGGAGAGCACGAACGCGGAGGCGAGCGCGGAGGCGGACGCGGAGGCGGACGCGAGCGCGGGCGCGGAGGCGGGCGCCGAGGCGGGCGCGGAGGCTGGACACGATGCGGGGGCGGTCGAGGGGATGCTCCTCGTGCCGGGCGGCACGTTCACCATGGGATCGGAGAGCGGTGGCGAGGGTGACGAGCGTCCTGCGCATCCCGTGACGGTCGCCGCGTTCTGGCTCGATCGCACCGAGGTCACGCAGCACGCGTACGACGAGTGCGTGGCGGCCAAGGCGTGCCCTGCCGCCGATGCCGGGATCCTCGCCACGTTCGGCGGGCTCTTCAAGGGGCCGAACAAGCCGGTGGTGGGTGTGTCATGGTTCGCGGCGCGTGACTATTGCGCATTCAAGGGCAAGCGGCTCCCGCGCGAGGCGGAGTTCGAGCGCGCCGTGCGGGCCGACGACGGCCGTCGCTATCCCTGGGGCAGCGACGCGCCGACGCACGAGCGCACCGTGTTCGAGACGAACGCCACCGAGGACGTCGGAACGCATCCCACCGGTCGAGGGCCGTATGGCCACGAGGACCTCGCGGGCAACGTGTGGGAGTGGCTCTCCGACGACTACGATCCTCTCGCCTACTCGCGACCGGGCGCGGCGGCGGGCAAGGGCGGCACCTGCGAGGAGATCAACGCCGCGCAGAACAAGCTGCGCAACGAGAACAAGCAGGGATTCACCGGCTCGAACCCGATCCCGACCGAGTGCGAGAAATCGATCCGCGGCGGCGCGTACAACTATCCGGCGGGTGGGCTGCGCAGCACGAATCGCATTCACCATCCGCCGAGCTTCAAGCTGCGGATGACGGGGCTCCGCTGCGCGAAGGATGCGTGAGGCGTCCGCTCAGCTCGCTCAGCTCGGCGACATGAGGCTCGCCATGTCGGACTCGAGCGTGTCGTTGATGTGCTGGATGGTCTTGCCGCGGAGGCGGACCTTCGTCGCGGTGAACGCGGTGCGGGCGAGCGCGCTGAGCCGCGTGGCCTCTGCCATCGCCTTCGCGATGACCTCACCAGCGGGGACGACGACGTCGAGGTAGCCGGCGCGAGCGGCGCCGTCGGGGTCGTAGATGGTGGCCTCGAGGGTGGCGCGTCCGAGCTCCAGTGTCGTGAGGCGATCGCGTGCGAGCTCCATGGCGAGGACCGGCACGGGCATTCCGATCGACACCTCGTTGAGGCCGATGCGATACGCGCCCGCGGCGCCGATGCGAAC
>JAYTZB010001738.1:0-2439 GCA_043742085.1 Polyangiaceae bacterium | reverse complement strand
GGCACGTTGGGCGCACGCGGAACGTCGACCTGATGCGGGTTCGGGCTCGCGTTGAGCGGCGCTTTTGCGAGCTGGTCGTGCCCGGACTTTCGCTTCGCGACCACCTTCGAGCGATTGAGCGCGTGCGCCTGGATGGCAGCGCCCAGCGCGACCACCTCGTCGGGATTGACCTTGAGGTGAGGCGCCTGCCCGAAGAGCTGCTCCACGAGGCGTGCCGCCAGCGGCATGCGCGTCGAGCCGCCGACGAGGATGACGCGATCGAAGTCCTTGGGATGCAAGCCGATGATCTCGATCGACTGCTTGGCGACCGACATCGTGCGCTCGATGAGCGGCAGAGCGATGCGATCCAGCGCCTGGCGCGTGATCGTCATGGTCATGGTCATCGGGGTGCCGCCTTCGGTGTAGCCGATCCCGCTGATCTCCTGATCGATGGCGCTCTGCGAGGAGAGCTGCTTCTTCACCTCCTCGGCGATGAAGCGGAGGCGCGCGAACGCGACGGGGTTCGTGCGCGGGTCGACGTTGAACCGCTTGATGACCTCGAGCGAGATGAAATCGGCAAGCAGGCGATCGATGTCGTCGCCGCCGAGCGTCGTATCGCCCGCGGTCGCGAGCACCTCGAAGACGTTGCCAGTGAGGTCGAGCAGCGTGACGTCGAACGTTCCGCCGCCGAGATCGTAGACCGCGATCTTCTCGGCCTTGGCGATCGACTGCCCGTACGCGAGCGCGGCGGCCGTGGGCTCGTTGAGGATGCGGAGCACCTCGAGACCGGCGAGCTTGCCGGCGATCTTCGTCGAGGCGCGCTGGAGGTCGTTGAAGTTCGCGGGGACGGTGATGACCGCGCGCTCCACGGGCCCGCCGAGCGCGTGCTCGGCGATGGCCTTGGCGCGGCGGAGCACGAACGCGCTGATCTCGGGGAGCGCGTAGGCGACGTCACGCGCGAGCACCATGGTGGTGTTCTTCGCGCCCTCGGTGAACTGGAACGGGAAGCGGCCGCGCGCAGCCTTGACCTCGTCGGAGTCGTACGGCCGGCCGATGAGCGGCTTCACGGAGAAGATGGTGTTCTCCGGATCGATGAGGCGCCGCTCGCGCGCCGAATCGCCCACGAGGACGGTGCCCGACGGATGGAAGGACACCACCGACGGCAGCAGCCGTCGCTTCTGCTCGTCTTCGAGGGTGACGGCGACACCGTCGACCACCGCGGCGACGACGGTGTTCGTCGTCCCGAGGTCGATACCGATTGCGTGGCTCATGCGTGCGTAGACGTACCGGCGGGGGCCAGACCTCTCCGATGGTATCACCCGTATTTCCTGAGGTTCGCGGTTTTCACCCCGTGGCGCGGATGTGCGCAGCGCGGAGCTGGGCGTCGACGCCGGCTGCGACACGGCGGCCGTCTGCGATGGCCCAGACCACGAGGGACTGACCACGCGATGCGTCACCGGCAGCGAAGACTCGCGAGGCGCTGGTGGCGCCGGAGGCGTCGGTGACGACGTTACCGCGACCGTCGACGGCCAGGCCGAGCTCGGCGACGAGGCCCGTGCGCTCCGGGCCCGTGAAGCCCATCGCGAGGAGCGCGAGGTCGCACGGGATGTCGAAGTCCGTTCCGGGGACCTCGCGGATCGCGCCTCCCGCGAGCTCGGCGCGCGCGGCCACGATCTTCGCGATGCGCGTGCCCGATGCGTCGGCGACGAATGCCTTCGTCATGACCGAGAAGTCGCGCGCGCATCCCTCTTCTTGCGAGGAGGAGGTGCGGAGGACGAGCGGCCACGCCGGCCACGGGTTCTCCGGCATGCGTACCAGCGGCGGCTTCGGCATGAGCTCGAGCTGCGAGACGCTCTTCGCGCCCTGGCGATTCGAGGTGCCGACGCAGTCGGAGCCGGTGTCACCTCCGCCGATCACGACGACGTGCTTGCCGGTGGCGAGGATGGGCGGCTGGCCGTTCGCCTCGGCGACGGCGTCGCCGGCGACGCGGCGGTTCTGCTGGACGAGGAAGTCCATCGCGTACGTGACGCCCTCGAGCTCGCGGCCTGGCACCACGAGATCGCGCGGGACACGCGCGCCGGTACAGAGCACCACGGCGTCGAAGCGCGCGAGGAGCGCCGCGCCGCCGAGCTTCGCTCCGACGTCGACGCTCGTCTCGAAGACGCAGCCCTCGGCGCGCATCTGCTCGATGCGGAGATCGAGCAGGTTCTTCTCCATCTTGAAGTCGGGGATGCCGTAGCGGAGGAGACCGCCGAGGCGATCGTCGCGCTCGTAGACGACGACGTCGTGGCCAGCGCGGGCGAGCTGTTGCGCTGCAGCAAGACCCGCGGGGCCGGAGCCGATGACCGCCACCTTCTTGCCGCTGCGGAGCGGAGCGAGGACCGGCGCGAGACCGCCGCCGATGCCGTCCTCGATCGCGGCGCGCGCGATGGTGCGCTCGACATCCTTGATGGTGACCGG
>JAYTZB010001737.1:0-2791 GCA_043742085.1 Polyangiaceae bacterium | reverse complement strand
GCTGCGTCGTGCACGCGAGCAGCGCCGTCGACGCGATCACCATCGCGAGCTCACGCATCACCACCCCACCGGCGGGCCCTCGGCCCCAGAGGCACCGTGCAGGTACGGAGCGAGGTGCGGGCGGGCCTCCTCGGTCAGGAAGTCCGTCACCACCTCGATCCCTGCGTCGCGGAGCATCTGGATGCCGCGTCCCTGGTTCCTGGGGTGCGGATCGATCATGGCCACGTAGACGCGTCCGATCTTGCGCGCGATCATGTCCTTCGCGCACGACGGCGTTCGCTGATGGAAGGCGCACGGCTCGAGCGTGACGAACGCGATGACCTCTTCGAGATCGCCCTCGACCTGACGCAGCGCCATCGGCTCGGCGTGCGGCTGGTAGGGCGGCTGCGTGTGGCCGCGCGCGATGATTCGACCGTCGCGAACGAGCACGCAGCCCACGGGCGGGTTCGGCCGGCACGCCGGGAGCGCCTTCTTGCCCTCTTCGATGGCCTCACGCATGAACGGCTCGAGATCGGGAGCGTCGAGCGCCTTTGCCATCACCTGTGCTGCATAGCGGAGATCGCGAGAATTACACCCCTGAATCGCAGCGGCGGGAGGCGTGATAAAGTTTTGCGCGTGACGACTGGCACGATATCGCTCGCGCCCGAGGCCGAGCCGGCGGCCGCGTCCGACGCTGCTCCCGGCGCTCTCGTCGCTCCCGCATGGCGCGGCCGCCTCGTCGAGTTCCTGCTGGTGGGCGGCGCGACGCTGTTCCTCTTTCCGATCGCGTGGCTCCTTCGCAGGGCGTTCGGTCTCGAGTCGTCCGAGCTCGCGGTCGGCTTCACCGCGTTCTACGCCGCGTACGTCATCAACGATCCGCACTTCGCGGTGACTTACCTCCTCTTCTACAAGGACGCGCGAGGGCGCGCGCTGGGCACCGAGTTGCCCCTGGCGCAGCGCATCCGCTGGGTCCTCGCAGGGGTGGTGGTGCCCGTCGCGCTGGTGGGGTGGGCGATCTTCGCGCTCGCTCTCCACTCGGCGCAGGCACTCGGCTGGATGATCCAGCTCATGTTCCTTCTCGTGGGCTGGCACTACGTGAAGCAAGGCTTCGGCGTGCTCGCCGTGCTGTCGGCGCGACGTGGCGTCCGCGTCACGCCGCGCGAGCGCACCGCCGTCCTCTTTCATTGCTTCGCGGGCTGGGCCTACGCATGGGCCAATCCCGCGACGCCCGCCGGCGAGTTCGAGGAGAAGGGCGTCGTCTACGGCGCGCTCGCCCATCCGCGGTGGCTCGAGCTCGTCACCGGCGGCGCCTTCGCGCTGAGCGCAGTGGTGCTGATCGGGGTGCTCGTCGCGAGCCGTCGCAGCGAGGGACGCATTCTGCCGCTCGCCCCGCTGTGCGGCCTGCTCATCACGATCTGGGCGTGGACCGTTTATTCGAGCATCGATCCGCTGATTCGATATGTGATTCCCGCGCTCCACTCGATTCAATATCTGTATTTCGTCTGGCTGATGAAGAGCAACGAGGCCCGCGCGTCGGAAGGGCCGCCCACGTTCGGACGCCCGGTCGCGGTGCGCCTCGCCTTCCTCGCCATATCGTCGGTGGCGCTCGCTTGGCTGCTCTTCCGGGGCGCGCCGGAGTACCTCGACAGCATCCTCGTGGCGCGTCCCGCCCGCGGCACCGTGGCCGATGCGCTCGGCGCGACTCCCTACTTCGCATCGATCTTCGTGATCGTGAACATCCACCACTACTTCATGGATCACGTCATCTGGCGCCGTGAGAACCCCGATACACGGTATTTGCGATCATGAAATTCAACGAGCTCGCTTCCTTCGACGTCGTCCACGAGCATCTCTCGTGGCCGTGGATCTCCTTCGACGCGAGCGGCACTCGCTTTGCGTTCGCCTCGTCGAAGAGCGCCATCGCCACGCGCGTCCTCGGCGACGGAGAGGTCACCAGCGGACCGACGTTCGCGGTGCCCGCGGACGTCGCGCTCCACGCCTTCACGCTCGCCGCGTCCGGCACGCTGCTGGCGGTGGTGGGCAGCTCTGCCGGAGCGAGTGACGGGAGCGTCGTCGTCACGACGAACGAAGCTGGCGAAGAACAGAAGCGCTCGACGCTCGAGTCGCTCGTCGGACCAGGGTTCACCGCCCAGGCCATCGCGTCCGACCGCAGCGGCGCGCGCCTCTGGCTCTCGGCGGAGAGCGCCACGGAGACCGCGGTGCTCCTGCTCGACGCGCGCACGCACGCAGCGCTGGGTGTGACGCGCAGCGCTGCCTTTCCGCCTCCCTCGATGCACGAGCTCATGCTGCATCCCACGGAGGACGCGGTGCTCGTCCTCGCGGCCTGCGGCGAGGATGGAACCTTCGCGCGCGTTGCGCGCTGGTCGAACGGGCGCCTCGATGCCGTCACCACCGCGCTCGACGAGGGCAGCATTCCCGCGGGATTCGTGGGCTTCTCGACGGACGGCGCGCGCCTTCACCTCGCCGAGGCCGACGAGCTCCGCACCCATGCGTGGCCGGGCCTCGAGGAGCTGTCGTCCGTGGAATTCGCAGACGACTTCGTGTCGAGCTTCGCCGGCGCGATTCTCGGCGAGCGGATCCTCGTCGACGGCGAGGACTCCGAAGCCCACGAGGACGCGGTCACGGTCTTCGATACCTCCGCGCTGCGTGGCTCGCTCGCGTACCCACCGGTCCCGACCGGGATGTGGGCGGGCCGCCTCGGAGCCGACGTGCTCGTGACGGTCGAGTCGAAGGGCGAGCCAGCGCGCGGCCGCGTCCTCCGCATCTCCGGCTGACGATCTGCGGTCTGCGG
>JAYTZB010001736.1:0-1744 GCA_043742085.1 Polyangiaceae bacterium | reverse complement strand
TCGTCTCGTCCGCGCTCACCGACGACGGGCTTCGCCTCGCGATCTTCGTCGAGGACAACGGCCACGGCATCGCGCCCGATCAGATGACCCAGATCTTCGCGCCGTTCTTCACCACGAAGGTGGACGGCCGCGGTACCGGGCTCGGTCTGTCCATCGTGAAGAACATCATGGACAACCACGGCGCCGAGATCCGCGCCGAGCGCGGCGACGGTGGCGGCGCACGCTTCGTTCTCCTCTTCCCGGTTCAGGTCTGACGGCTCGAAGCCGCGCGCGCCGTGCTACGGCTTGCAGGCCGCCGCGAAGAGCTCCGGGCGGTATTCGAAGTGCATCGTGTCGTAGTGGTACCAGCGGCCGCCCCACGCGAAGCCCTCCGCCTCGAAGGCGTCGACGACGGCCTGCGGGATCTCGTTCGTCCAGACGAACGCGCCGCTGCCGTTCTTCTCCCACTCCCAGTAGTTGCTCTTCGACACGACGATGTCGATGGCGATGCCGTACGAGTGGGCGCTCAGGCGGTTGGTGTTCGCGATGGGACGCCACTCGAACGTCCCGCCGAGCGTTCCCGTCACGTAGGCGTTCAGCGAGGGGGTCTGCGCGACGAGCTGCTTCAGATGCGTCGACACCTTGGTCAACGCGGCAGCGGCGCGCGAATGGATGGTCACCGTCTGGCCGACGAAGTCGACGGGGACGAGGTGCTGCTGCACGGCTGCCGAGGTCGCGCCGAACGTCGTCTTGAAGAGCGCGTCACTCCGGATGCGACCGGCATCGTCGTTCAGCGTGGAGACCGCCTTGATCATGCCGGTCGGATACGGCATCGCCAGCGTGTCCTCGAGGTCGGGCGTGGCGAGCTTCTCGTCGTACGTCTTCGTGGTCGCGTCGTCCCATTCGAGCTCGGTCGCGTCGGGGAGTCGGAGCGCCCAGCCGCCCGGCGAGCCCTTCATCGCGACCGGCGCTCCTCCATAGAGCTGCGCGAGGCATGCGAGCGCGGCCGGCGGCGACGGTGCCGTCGGAGCCGTCGACGCGTCCGGTCCGCCCGGCATCATCGCCGGTGCTGCGGGTCCCGCCGTGGTCCCGGCAGCCGCCGCGGCGGGAGCAGGATCGACGGGCGGCGCATCGCTCGCCGTCGCGGTTGCTGCTTCGGACGGTGCGGCCGGATCGCTACCGCTGCACGCGAGCAGCCACGCTGCCGCGAGCGGTGCGAAGGCGGTCGCGCGCAGCCTCATGGGGCTGGCGTAGCACGGGGCGCCGCGTGGACCAGGCGCGAAAGGTGCGCTCGGATGTCGTGCGGCCACGCGCGGATCAGGTGATCGAATCGATCGTGATCCTTCGCGAAGAGCGCGCGCGACGCCTCCTCGAAGTCGGCGAGGTCACCGGCCATCGCCGTCATGAAGCGACTCGCGGCTTCGATGGCGAGGCGCTGGCGATCGCCCTCGGGATCACGCTTCTTCGCCTCCTCGACCAGGCGACGCAGCGCCGCCGAGGCGCCGTTCGGCTGCAGCTCGAGCCAGTCCCAGTGACGCGGCAGCAGCGACACCTCGCGCGAGATCACGCCGAGCTTCGGTCGGCCCGGGCCCGCGCGCGGCGGCTCGGGAAGCGCACGCGCGAGGACCTCCTCGAGGGTGCCGCGGAGATCGAAGTCGATCTGCCGGCCCGTCGCGTCCTCGAACACCAGGATGCGCTCCCCGGGGTCGACTTCGAAGCGCGCCTTGAGCGCGACGAGCACCTTGTGGAGCGCGCCGGCAACGAC
>JAYTZB010001735.1:0-1933 GCA_043742085.1 Polyangiaceae bacterium | reverse complement strand
GCAACGTCGAGGAGCTCGCTCGCCAGGGGCGCGTGCAGCTCATCGGGCCGGTGGATGGGCCCGTCGCATCCGGCGAGAGCGGGATGGGTCGCATGGCGGAGCCCGACGCGATCGTGAGGGCCATCGCCGCCGCGCTCGACGGCCGCGCGCTCGATCTCGCGGGCAAGCGCATCGTGGTCACGGCGGGGCCCACGCACGAGGCCATCGACCCCGTGCGCTACCTGGGGAATCGCTCCAGCGGACGGATGGGATTCGCGATCGCCGCCGCCGCCGCTGCGCGTGGCGCGACGGTCACGCTCGTTGCCGGGCCGGTCGCGCTCGCGACGCCTCGCGGCGTGAAGCGCATCGACGTCGAGAGCGCCGCGCAGATGCAGCGCGCGCTCGACGACGTCATGGGCACCGACCTCGGCCAGGTCGACGCGCTGGTGATGGCCGCTGCGGTCGCGGATTTTCGCGCGGCACAGGCGAGCGACACCAAGATCAAGAAGACCGCTGCGGAGAGCCCACCGAGCATCGCCCTCACCAAGAACCCCGATCTGCTCGCCGCCATCGGCGCCCGGCGCTCCGGCGCGCGCCCGGTGCTCGTGGGCTTCGCGCTCGAGACCGGCGACGACGCGACGGTGCTCGCCTATGCGAGGGCCAAGCTCGCCGCTAAAATGGTGGACCTCGTCGTCGCCAATGCCGCGCACGAGTCGCTCGGGCAGACCACCAACCGCGTTGCCCTGGTCACGAGCGATGGAGCGAAAGGCGGCGCGCCGTCCTTCTTCGCCGGCGCGAAGGAGGAGCTCGCGAGCCGGATCCTCGACGCGATCGCCGCCCGCCTGCGCGCGTGAAGTCGGGCGCGCGCGGGACGGCGCGGGTCAGCGACTCTCGACCGCCGTCTCGAGGAGCTCGACGACCACGCGCACCACGTCGTCGGTCTTGCCGCGCGTGACGATGGAGCTCGCGCCGAGCTTCGTCAGCGCCGTCGTGCCGGCCCTCGGCGCAGCATCGTAGATCACGACGGGGACCTTCGCGGTCCGCGCGGTGCGGCGCAGCGCTCGGAGCGCGTCGATGACCTTCACGTCGCTCGCCTCGGCGTCGATGGCGACCACGTCGGGGGCATCACTCGCGATGGCGAGCAGGCCTTCGAGCGCGGACGACCACGTCACCACGGCAGTGCCGCGCGCCTTGCAGGCCTTGGCGAGCGCCCGCTGCGATGCGCTCGGCTTTCCGAGCACCGCGACGCTGCCGGCGGGGCTCGCGATGGCGCGCGGCATCGGCAGGCCGTTCTTCTCGCAATAGGCGCGCGCGTCGTCGGATCGGACCCGGTACTGCGCGCCCGGCGTCTTGATCGCGGGCAGCCGGCCCTCGCGAATCCAGAGGTAGACCGTCTTCGGGTGCAGCTCCCAGATCCGCGCGAGCTCCGAGGGGCGGAGCAACGCCATGACCGCCAGCATACGCGGCCGCGGTTGACGTGCGGCCATCATGTCGACTAGCAAGCGCTTCGTGGCGGGCTTCGCGACGTCGTCGCGGTGCTGTCGCCATACGCGCGTGGTCGTTGATGAGGCTCCCTCCGCCCGAGGGATTCGCATCACACGGGAAGCCGGTGAAATACCGGCACGGCGCCCGCCACGGTGACCGGCGACGAATCCGAGCAGATCCACTGGGAACGCGAGCGCACCGTGCGCGCGCGCGGTCCTGGGAAGGGCTCGGAGGAGGATGACCCGGGAGTCCGGAGACCGGACCACGCGCGGACGAGACCTCTCCGATGACGAAGGCCGGCGCGGGCGTGCGCCAGCCGAGGTTTTCCATGACTCACAGAAGATTTGCGCTCGCCCTCGTCCTGGGAGCGTCGCTCGCAGGGTTTTCTGCGGCCGCTGCCGGCTGCGGCGACGACGAGGTGCTCAAGGCCGCCGACGCCGGCTCGTTCGAGGCCTCCGCGGTCCCCGAG
>JAYTZB010001734.1:0-1658 GCA_043742085.1 Polyangiaceae bacterium | reverse complement strand
ACGATGCGCTCGCCGGTCCAGTCCGTGGTGGAGCTAACGTGCGTCGGGGAGACGGCGACGTGCTGCGGCTCGGGGCCTACGAAGCTGGTTTGGAGGCCGTCGCACGCCGGGATGGCCGCGGCGACGGCCGCGAGAGACAACCAGCAAACCGCGCGCTTCACGCCCTTTGGACGGCGCACCGGCGCGAGCATTCAATCGGTCGCCCTTCGCGCGCGGCCGTCCTCCGTCGTCACCGATCAGCCTCGCCCTTGGCGAACGTCATCGCGGCAGACTCGCTCATCGTCGCGAAGACGCGCTGGCCCTCTCCACGTCCGAGTCGGTTGACCTGCAGGACGCCGGCGCTGCTCTCCAGGAGCACGGCGTACCGCGCGAAGCCGGCCGCGACCGTCTCCCGCAACGTGCGCATGGCGTCCTCGAACTCCGGATCGTTGCGCGGCGGCGCTTGTCGCATGTCCACGACCAACCCGTACGCGAGGTGGTCGCCCCGGATGGTGGCAATGACGCTCGCGTTCTCCGCGACGAGCGCCTCGAGCGAGTCGAAGGGCAGCGGCGTCCTCCGAAGAACCACCACCTGCTCGACCGCGCTCTCCTCCACGAACCAGTAACGCGTGCAGAGCAGGAGCGTCTGGGTGGGCGGCGACCGCTGGCTCCGCTCCGCGAGGTCCGGCGTGCTGACCTGCGGCGCCCAGCCTTCGCCGTACCGCAAGCGCATGCTCAGCGCCGCGTGAAACCGTTGCATGATGCTGGGGAGGCGCTTGCAGATGCCGATGAGCGCCTCGGCGCCGCGCTGGGGCGTCTCGCGCTCGTGCTCCTCGAAAATGCGTACGCCGTCGCGGAGCGTGATCTTCACGTCACCGAGAAAGCGCTGCGCCTCCTCTTCGAGGATCTCGCAGGACCGCTCGATGCGCGCGACCTCTGCGTCGCCGCTCGGTCCGTCGTTCTTCGCGGCCTGGGCGATGGCGGAATAGAGCTCGGCGGTCATCGCTTCGACGAAGCAAGCGGCCGGTCCGGACCTGACCGCGTCCAGCCGCTCCGTCATCCACGCGGCCTCTTTGCTCGCGCCGGAGAACGCGCCGCTGGTGAGCGCCCACAGGTTCGGAAACGACTCGTTCGCCAGCCCTTCGAGGTAGCTCTTCACGAAGCGTTCGTGCGTCTCCACGGCCTTCTGGAGCTTGTACAGGGAGTCGGTGCTCGCGAAGTCCGCGGCCGGCGGTCACCGCACGGAGGGCATCATCGGAACGCCGGAGTACATGGCGCCCGAGCAGGTCGAGGGCTTGGAGCTGGATGGTCGAGCCGACGTGTACGCGCTGGGGGTCATGCTCTTCGAGATGCTGGCCGGCCGTCTCCCGTTCGAGGGACCGACCGCATACATCGTCGCTGCGCTGCGTCTGACCACCGCTCCGCCGAAGCTCTCTGCGATCGTCTCCGAGCTTCCGGAGCCGGTCGGCACCCTCGTCGAGCAGATGCTGGAACGCGCGCGCGAGACCCGACCCGACATGCTGCAGGTGGTGGACACCATCGACGCCCTGCGCGGCGGCGGAAAGGCGGCCCATGGTCCCGTGGGTCGAGGCCGCTCGACTGTCCAACCGCTCAGCCTGCGGTCGGTCGTGACCGTCGCGATCGCTCCCTTCGTGACGAGCGATGAGGCGTCGAGCGAG
>JAYTZB010001733.1:0-1508 GCA_043742085.1 Polyangiaceae bacterium | reverse complement strand
TTCTTCGCCACCACCGCCACCAAGAAGGACTCCGGCGTCGAGACCGGAGAGAAGGGCGCGAAGCCCTACGCGATCGAGCACGTGTCGGTCATCGGCGCGGGCCTCATGGGCGCAGGCATTGCCACCGTGAGCGTCCAGGCAGGCTTGCCGGTGCGAATGAAGGACACCGACGCCGTCGCGCTCGGACGTGGGCTCGACTACGTGAAGCGCGCCATCGACGAGCGCGTCGAGCGCGGTTCGATCTCCGCGGAAGAAGGCGAAGCGACCTTCGCGCGCCTGACCGGCGCCACCGACTACGCCGGGCTCGGCGCCGCGGACCTCGTGATCGAGGCGGTCTTCGAGGACCTCGCGCTCAAGCACGCCGTCATTCGCGACCTCGAGCGGCTCGTGAAGGACACGTGCATCATCGCGACCAACACGTCCGCGCTGCCCATCGCGCGCATCGCAGAGGCCTCGGCGCGTCCCGAGCGCATCCTCGGAATGCACTATTTTTCCCCGGTGCAGCGCAGCGCGCTCCTCGAGGTGGTGCGTACCGAGCACACCGATCCGCGCGCCGTCGCCACTGCCGTCGCGGTGGGCAAGCGCCAGGGCAAGAACGTCATCGTCGTCAACGACGGTGCCGGCTTCTACACGACGCGCATCCTCGCGCCGTACCTCAACGAGGCCGCGCAGCTCCTCACCGAGGGCGTCTCCGTCGACACCGTCGACCGCGCGCTCGTCGATTGGGGCTTCCCGACCGGTCCGCTGCAGCTGCTCGACGAGGGTGGCATCGACGTCGCCGCGCACGTGGCGACCGCGATGGGCGAGGCGTTCGGCGAGCGGCTCCGCGCGCCCGAGGTCCTGGCGGCGCTCCAGAACGACCATCGCAACGGTCGCAAGAACGGTCGAGGTTTCTACCTCTACAAGGAGCGGCGCGGGCGCCCCCTCGAGAAGCGCGTCGACGAGACCGTGTACCAGGCGCTCCGCCTCGACGGCCGCCCCGTGGACGCGGCTCGGCCCCTCCCGCATGCGAAGCCGATGCCGGAGGAGATCAGCCTCCGCTGCACCATGGCCCTGGTGAACGAAGCGCTCCGCTGCCTCGACGAGGGCATCCTCCGCAGCGCCCGTGACGGTGACGTCGGCGCCATCTACGGTATCGGCTTCCCGCCCTTCCGTGGCGGGCCATTCCGCTACGTCGACGTCCTCGGTGCCCCGACCATTCTGCGACGCACGCGCTCACTCGAGCAGCGCTTCGGCTCTCGCTTCGAGCCCGCGCCGCTGCTGGTCGAGATGGCGCGCAAGGGAAAGCGCTTCTACGGCTGACGCGAGCGCCGGGTTCGCAGTCCTTTTGCGTGCGAGCTGAACCATTGCCCTTGATTCCAGGCACTTCGTGAGCTCCAGCGTTCCTTGCGGCGGCACGACGCGTGCAGTCTGCATGAGCAAAGGAGTCACGAACATGCTCGAAACCGGTCTTCTGTTCTCGCTGATCTCTTCCTGGGCGCCCTCGCTCCACATGCTCGACGCGGGCA
>JAYTZB010001732.1:0-1856 GCA_043742085.1 Polyangiaceae bacterium | reverse complement strand
GTGATCGCCGAGCTTCTGCTTCACCTCGGCGAGGCGGAGATGGAGCGCGAGGCGATCGGCCTTGGAGGGGGCGGTGGCGATGAGGACGGAGAGGACGTCGCCCTGCTTCTGCCACGCGCCGGTTGCGGCGTAGGCCTCTTCGAGGATGATGGCAGCGCGCGCGCGCGTCTCCGAGAGGGGCATCAGCTCCTCGACGACGGCGATCACCTGCGCGTCGTTGGGCGCGAGCTCGAGGGCACGCTTGGCGGCGGCCAGCGCCTCCATCGGCTTCTTCAGCGGCCCCATGTAGAGGCGCGCCAGCTCGATTTCGCGGGCGACGCGAGAACCGCCCTCTTCGAGATCGCGCTCCTGCTGGAGGACCTTGGCGGCGCCCTCGGCGTCACCCGATGCGACGAGCAAGCGCCCCAGCGCCCGCAGCGCGCTCACGTGGCGCTCGTCGAGGCCGAGGATCTCGCGGTAGAGCGTGATCGCCTGATCGGGAGCCGCGAACGCCTCCTCTTCGAGGAGGGCCCACTCCGAGAGGATCGCGACGCGCGCATCGGCCGCGGGAGCGCGGTTCACGCGCAGGCGGAAGAGCCAGCGGAGATCGTCGCGGCGATCCGGCGCGGAGCGAAGGAGGCGGTCGAGCGCAGTGATCGCCTCTTCGTCCTCCTCGTTCGTCACGATGAGCTCGCGGTACGCCCCGATGGCGTCGTCGCTCTTGCCGGTGTGGGTCGCGGAGACCTCGGCGAGCTTCAAGCGCAGCGCGCGGCGCTCGTCGTAGTCGGCGCCTTCGGCATCGGCGCGCACGGTGAGCGCGTCGACGAAGCCTTGCCACTCGCCAGACGCGCGAGCCCATTCTTCGAGCTCGCGCACGGCGGCCGGCTCGGAGGGAGCGAGCTCGAACGCCTTCACCGCGTAACGGAACGCCGCGGCCTTGTCGGCGAGCTTGTGGCCGGTGACGATGGCGAGCTTCTTGTAGAGTGCACGTTTCTCGGCAGCAGCCACTGCCGGCGAGGACGTCCCGCCAGCGGCGCCCGAGCCGTCTACGTACGCGAGGAGCACCTCGTAGAGGGACGGCAGGCGCGCCCACTTCTCCTCGGCCTCGTAGAGCGGCACGAGCGCGGCGGCGGCGCGCCGATCATCGGGACGAACCGAGAGCACGCGCTCGTAGGCGCGGAAGGCGCGCTCGGGCGCCTGGAGCTGCTGCTCGTAGAGCGCCGCTGCACGGAACGAGAGATCGACCTTCACCGAGAGATCGGTGCTTCGATCCGCGGCGCCGGAGAGCACCTCGACCAGGCCCTCCCAGTCGTCCGACTGCGCGTAGAGCTCGGCGAGCCCGTCGAAGTCGCCGATGGCGAGGTAGCTCTCACGGAGGATCCGCAGCGCCTTCGCATGACCCGGCGACAGCTCGAGGACGCGACGCCACGTGCGGAGCGCGCCCGCGTGATCCTGGAGGCGATCCGCGAAGACGGTCCCGAGCTTCTGGAGCACGACGAGCTTCGCGGCGGGATCGTCGGTGAGGTCGGCGCGTCGCTCCAGCGCATCGGCCACGGTGACGAAGTCCTTGTCGCGCTCGGCCTGCTTCTCGAGCGCGTCGAGCGCGACCGCGTTGTTGGGCTCCTCGGCGAGCACCAGCTTGTAGATGCGCGAGGCGTCGGCGCCGCGATCGAGGCGCTCCGAGGCCATCTTGGCCATCTCCATCCAGAGCGTGCGTCGTTCCTCGGAGCCGTCGAGGCCGGGGCGCTTGGTCTCGCCCTCGTAGAGATCGTAGAGCTGCCGGTAGGCCCGGCGCTTCGTGTAGAGCTCCTTCAGCTTGGTGACCGCCTCCCGGTCCTCGGGGTCGGCTTCCCGCAGCTTCTCGAAGGCCTCGACCG
>JAYTZB010001731.1:0-5817 GCA_043742085.1 Polyangiaceae bacterium | reverse complement strand
ACGACGCCCATCCGTTATCCGTGGGGCGGCGGTCATGGCTGCGGCGTCGCCGCCACGCTCGCGGGCGAGACCACGAATCGCAGCTGCGCCGGCAAGCGCCCCTCGCACGTCGGCGCGCACCTCGGCGGAGCGAGCCCGTTCGGGGTCCTCGACATGAGCGGCAACGTCGAGGAGTGGGTCGCCGACTGGTACGCCGACAGCGTCTCCGAGCTCTCGCCGCGCGCCGGTGCCAGCCACGTCCTCCGCGGCGGGGGCTGGCTCAGCGCTCCCTCGCTCGCTCGGACCACGAGCCGCAACTGGGGCTCCGTGCGCGAAGCCGGCCCGAATGTCGGGTTCCGCTGCGCCAAGGACGACTGAGCGACCTTCGGCAGCTTCGTGACGGCGTCTGCCCCTGATTGACCCACCGGGGCATCTCGACTAATCCCCCGGTTTCGCCGCGCGAATGGGCTTTTCCAGCCCTCGGAGCACGTCCAGATGTCCTTCTCCTTCCAAGCAGTTGCTGCGCCCCCCGCGGGGAACCCCGGCGTCGCCGTCCCCGGAGGACCTCCGCCCTCGGGCGGTCAGGCCGCGGCCTCTCCCCCCAGCATGGTCACCATGCTGCTGCCCTTCCTGATCCTCGTTCCCTTCCTCTTCCTGAGCTTTCGCCGCCAGAAGAAGGAGAAGGAGGCCCGTGGCTCGCTGAAGAAGGGCGACCGCGTCGTCACGCAGTCCGGCTTGATCGGCGAGCTCATGGATCTCGACGAGCGCATCGGCAAGGTGAAGATCGCGCCCGGCACCACGGTGCAGGTGCTCGCCAGCGCGCTCTCTCCCTTCGAGCCGACCCCCGAGAAGAAGTCCGAAACGAAGGACCTCGAAGACCTCAAAGAAGCGAAGGCCGGCGCTTCCGACAAGAAATGAAACGCGCTGACCGCCGGTTGGCGGTCAGTACTGCTGCTCTCGAACGCCGCAAGCTGACGAAGAACCGAGATTCATGACTCCGTCGAAGCGCAACACGCTGATCCTCGCTGCAGTATCGGCGATCGCCGCCTACCTCTTCTACCAAGCCGACAACTTCTGGGGCCTGGTCATCGCGTCCCTCATCGTCGTGTGGGCGCTCGTCGGCGCTCTGCCGATGATGGACGGCGCGTGGCGCACGAAGGTCGGCTTCGTCGTCGCCGTCTTCCTCGGCTCGCTGATCGTGCTGTGGCCCACGTTCGAGGGCATGAGCGACGGACGCATCAAGTGCCCGACCTACGTGAAGGATCGCATCACGTTCGGCATCGTGAAGGGGCTCGACCTCCAGGGCGGCCTCCGGCTCGTCTACACGGTCGAGGTCGAAGAAGCGATCCGCGACAAGCGCGACAAGTTCGCCGACGAGATGCGCCACGAGCTCGCCGTCGCCTTGAAGATCAAGGAAGGCGAGGGCCTCCTCAAGCGCGAAGACCTCCAGAAGCTCGAGGAGAAGGTCCACGTCTCCGGTCCGGAGACCGCGGTCCTCAAGATCAAGTTCAAGGATGCCGCCGACGTGAAGTACGTCGACGATCGCTTCAAGAAGAAGTTCGGCGGCGAGCTCTCGCAGACCGCCAGCAGCGCCCCCGACGAGGTGACGTTCAAAATCCGCCAGGAGATCGAGACCGACATCCGCAACAAGGCGGTCACGCAGGCCAAGGAGACCGTCAACCGTCGCGTCGACGAGCTGGGCCTCCGCGAGGCGAGCGTCACGACGCGCGACGAGGACATCATCATCGAGGTCCCGGGCAAGGACGAGAAGGCGTTCAACGAGGTCAAGGAGATCATCCGCAAGACCGCGCGCCTCGAGTTCAAGATGCTCGACGACGACGCGGACTTCTTCGGCAAGATCCCCGACTCCGAGATCCCCGTCTCCGAGGGCATCGAGATCCGCTTCGAGAATGCACCGGCCGGCGTCGGCAAGACGGTGAAGAACAACTTCGCCCGCATCGAGAAGCGCCAGGACGAGTCGATGAACGACGCGCTGGTCCGCCTCAAGAAGTGGACGGCGACGCTCAACGTCCCCGACGACCACATCGTCGGCTACGAGAAGATCGAAGACCCCGACGAGGAGACCGGCAAGTTCGTCGAGAAGGGGTGGCGCACGTTCTACCTCTACCAACGCGCCGAAGTGACCGGTGAGTACATCACCGACGCGGCGCGCGCCGTGAACACCCAGAGCGGCATGCCCGAGGTCTACGTGTCGATCACGTTCAGCCCGGCCGGCGCCGATCGTTTCGAGGAGGTCACCGGCGCGAACGTCCAGCGCCGCTTCGCCATCATCCTCGACGACGTCATCAACTCCGCCCCGGTCATCAAGTCGAAGATCGGCGGCGGTCGCGCGAGCATCACGATGGGCGCCGGCGATCCCGACACCCAGCTGAAGAACGCCGAGCGCCTCGAGATGGTGCTCCGCTCCGGCGCGCTGCCGGCGCCGATCACGCCGTCGAACGAGTCGCTCATCGGCCCGACGCTCGGTCAGGACGCCATCAAGAAGGGCGCCATCGGAGCGCTGGCCGGCTCCGGGCTCGTGCTCATGTTCATGCTCTTCTACTACCGCAAGGCCGGGTTCGTGGCCGACGGCGCCGTGCTCTTCAACCTGCTCATCCAGCTCGCCATCCTCGCGTCGTTCAGCGGCACGCTGACGTTGCCCGGCATCGCGGGTCTCGCGCTCACCATCGGTATGGCCGTCGACGCCAACGTGCTCATCAACGAGCGCATCCGTGAGGAGCTCCGCGCCGGAAAGACCATCCGTGCCGCGGTCGACACCGGCTACGAGAAGGCCTTCACGGCCATCGTGGACGGGCACGTCACCATCTTCATCTCCGGTCTCATTCTCGCGCAGTACGGAACGGGCCCCGTGAAGGGCTTCGCAGTCACCCTCATCATCGGCATCATCGCCAGCCTCTTCACCGGCGTCTTCTGCACCCGACTGGTCTTCGACTACTGGGTGCGTGGATCGAAGGCGAAGCGGCTCAGCGTCGGCGCGGAGTTCTGAGCACATGGAGCTCTTCAAGCCAGGTCGCGTTTATGACTTCATGTCCGTCCGGAAGTACTGGATCGCGCTCAGCGTGCTCCTTGCTCTCGGCTCGCTCCTGCTCCTCTTCTATCCGGGGCCGAACTACGGCACGGACTTCAAGGGCGGCACCGAGATCGAGGTCGCGTTCACGAAGGCCGTCGACGGCGGCGAGATCCGCAACGCCGTCACCAAGAGCGGCGCGTTCTCCGAGCCGGACGTCGTGCAGGTCACCGACCCCGCGCATCCGTATCGCTACCTGATCCGCGTCCAGGAGATCAGCACCGTCGACGAGTCGAGCAAGAAAGCCCTCAAGAAGGCGCTCTGTCTCGGCGTCGAAGGGGAGAACGCCGGTTGCCCGGCCAACGCGCGCGCCACCGAGATCAAGTTCAGCGCCGGCGGCGACAAGCTGTCGGTCCGCTACGACACCGATCCCGATCTCGAGAAGGTGAAGACGCAGCTCGGCGCCGTCCCGACCGTGAAGCTCCGCGTCGCCGCGAACAATCCGCAGGTCGTGAACCCGCGCGATCATCGCGTCGAGATCCAGCTCCAGAGCAAGGGCGACCAGCTCCTCGACGTGCTCCGCGCCGAGCTCGGCAAGGACCGCGTCCCCGACAGCGCCCTCCGCGTGGAGTGGGTCGGTCCCAAGGCCGGCAAGCAGCTCCGCGACAGCGCACGTAACTCGGTCGCCCTCGCGATCGTGTTCATCATGCTCTACCTCGCGTTCCGCTTCGACCTGCGGTTCGCGCCCGGTGTCGTCCTCGCGTGCGTCCACGACGCGCTCGTCGTGCTCGGCGCGTTCGTCATCTTCCACAAGGAAGTGACGCTCTCGACCATCGCCGCCGTCCTCACCATCGTCGGCTATTCGATGAACGATACCGTCGTCGTCTACGACCGCATCCGGGAGAACCTCGGCAAGCACCGCGGCAAATCGTTCCGCAACATCATCAACCTGAGCATCTCCGAGACGCTCAGCCGGACCATCCTCACGTCCGGTGCGACCATGCTGTCGGTCCTCGCGTTCTTCATCTGGGGAACGGGCGTCATCAAGGACTTCGCGTTCGCGATGGTCGTCGGCATCATCGCCGGCACGTACTCGAGCATCTACGTGGCCGCTCCGCTCACCGAGTGGATCGACACGAACATGTCTCGCGGCGGCAAGACCGAGGACGTGAAGAAGCGCCTCCGCGCCGCCAAGGCGACCTGATCCCCGGAACCGAGCCCTGGAGCTCGGCCGTTTTGACGTGCCTCCCGCGAAATGCGTGGTAGGACCGCCGCGTCCAGGGGGTTCCTTCGATGACCGCATCTCGCACGTGCTCGACTGTCGCGACTGCCGCACGCCGGCTGCTGCCGGTGGCCTTCCTGGTCTCGATGGGATTCGTGCTGGGCGCCGCCGAGCCGCTCTCCACCGATCGTCTCGTGCACGGCGTCATCACCGCGGTCGATACCAAGGCAGGTGGGCTCGTGGTGATCGCGTCGTCGCAGCGCTCCGTGACCGGGAAGATCGACCCGGTCCGCACCAAGATCACGCTCCACGGCAAGCCCGCGAAGCTCTCCGACCTCAAGGTCACCAGCCACGCGAAAGCCGAGCTCTGTCTCGACGAGACGTGGATCTCGATCGACGAGCATTGAGCGGCGCTCGCAGATAGCCTGACGCCCATGGCGGGTGCGGCGGGCGCTACGGGTGTGGGGCGCGGCGAGGCGCTCATCAGCTTCAAGGACGTCAAGAAGGCGTTCGGGGAGAAGGTCGTCTACAGCGGCCTGAACCTCGCCATCCCGCGCGGCGCCACCGTGACCATCATGGGCGCGTCCGGCAGCGGCAAGAGCGTCATGCTCAAGATGCTGATCGGCCTCTTCGACGCCGATGGCGGCCAGATCCTCTTCGACGGCAAGGACGTCACGAAGATGGAAGAGCGCGAGCTCTACGAGGTCCGGCGGCGCGTCGCCTATCTGTTCCAGGGCGCGGCGCTGTTCGACTCGCTCTCCGTCGGCGAGAACGTCGCGTACGGCCTCCGCGAGCAGAACTGGAACACGATGAAGGACGAGGAGGTCCGGCGTCGCGTGGCGCAATCGCTCCACATGGTGGGCCTCCCCGGCATCGAGGAGATGCGCCCGAGCGATCTCTCGGGCGGCATGAAGAAGCGCGTGGGCCTGGCTCGAACGCTCGCGCTCCAGCCCGAGTGCATCCTCTACGACGAGCCGACCACGGGCCTCGATCCCATCAACACGGCGCGCATCAACCATCTCATCGTCGGCATCAAACGAGCGCTGGGGCTGACGAGCGTGGTGGTCACACACGATATGGGCACCGCATTTGCGGTCTCCGACTACCTCGTCATGCTCGGCAAAGGACGCGTGCTGATGATGGGCACCCCCGACGAATTCAAGACGACAAGGAACCGCTACGTGCGCGACTTCATCGACGGCAAGGCCCCCGAGGTCGAGGACGTCGACGTGCTACTCTCGACGTCGTGAACGGGAGGAATCGCAGCCTCAAGGTCGGCGCATTCGCCTTCTTCGCCCTGGTCCTGGGGACGATCGCCGTGTTCTTGATCGGCGACAACCGTCGCGCGTGGGATCGCAAGATGACCTATCACGCGCGCTTCAACGACGTCGTCGGCCTGAGGTCCGGCTCCGCGGTGCGCATGGGCGGCATCGACGTCGGCTCGGTCACCGACGTCTCGCACTCCGAAAAGGCCGATGACGCGCAGATCTACGTGACCATCTCGGTGGCTCGGAACGAGGCGCGCCGCGTTCGTCCCGACACCGTCGCTCGCGTCGTCAACAAGGGGCTCCTCGGCGACAAGATGATC
>JAYTZB010001730.1:0-2929 GCA_043742085.1 Polyangiaceae bacterium | reverse complement strand
AGCTTCGCGTGGTACTTGATGGTGATCTTCCCGGCGTCCTCGGTGCGCTGCACGTTGGTGAGCGTCAGCTTGTCGAGACGACCGACGCTGTGGTCCGCGTTGAGATGACCGATCGTGTAGAGGAGCTGATCCTCGATGCTCTGCTTGTCGTCCCAGGACGAGTCGGTGGTCAGCGACGCGTCGAACTCGAAGTCGAGGAGCGTGGCCTGGTCGGAGCTGAAGGCATCGTCTCCGGTCGCACTGTCGGCGGGCGCATCGGCGGCGCAGCCTCCGAGAGCGAGCGTGGCGAGGAGAACCGGAAGGGCGATCGGGGCGGTGCGACGCATGGTGGTGACCCGGCCTCAAGCAATGAGTGGGCCGATGTGCGCGTCGCACCCACCCAGCCAATTCATGCACAAGAACCGGTGGTTACCGTTTTTGCTGAATCGTGATTCAGCGGGCTGAGAGACGCTCATGGACCCGGCGTGATCCAGCAGCTCAGGGCGCGGTGATGTCGAGCGGCACCTTCGGGGTCTCGACATCACCCTTCTCGAAGACGCCGATGAGCGGCACCACGATCCGAAGCGTGTACTTGCCGGCCGCGAGCGGTCCGTTCGGCGCACGCGGATATCCTCGTCCCTCCCAGGTCTTCACCTTCTCCGGAGCCCACCGCGTCTTCACCGCATCCCAGGTGATCTTCACGCGCGCGGTTCCGCCAGGCGCCAGCGTGATGCGCGAAGCCTTCACGTCGTGCGTGGGAACGGCAGGCGTCTTCGGCGGCTTTCCGGCCGGAAGATCGACGCGGTGCCCCTTGAGGTCGACCGCCTCCACGTCGAAGAACGGCCGCGGATCACCGGTGAAATACAGGGGCAGCGGCTCGGACGACTTGTTCTTGAACGTGATGGTGAGATCCACGCGACCGCCGCCCGCGATCGAAGGCGTTGCGCTGATCACCCGCATGTCGAGCTTGTCGCGCATGCCGGTGGGCACGTCGGTCGTGCGCGGCATCTTCGCGTCGCACTGCTTGAGCGCCTCGTCGAGCGCCTCGAAGTCGTCGCCGGCGCACGCGGCCTCCTTCATCGGATTGGGCGTGCCGCTGTTCGGCGTGGTGGTGGTACCGCCGGTCGACTCCGTTGCCGTGCGCGTCGCGATCGGCACCGTACCGATGGGCGCCATCTCCACCGGCCTGCGCGCCTTCGGGGCACCGCAACCTGCCGTGGCGCCTCCGAGACCCGCAAGCGCGGCAAGCGCGAGCACCGCCGCGCCCGCGCGCGCCGCCTGCGCCAGCGGCCGTGAGAGGGGGCTCATCGCAGGCGAACCTTGGGCAAGCCGTGCTTTTTCGTAAAGGTTTTTCGTAAGGCGAAGTAGAAGCGGGCCGAATCGGCGGGACGTAAACACCCTGTCCGGCATCGAACGACCCGAGAAAGAAGGACTGCGAAAAAATGCGAAGCATTCGAGTGCTTGGCGCGGCCATCCTCGCGGCGTGGTCGTTTGCACTACCGGCTCAGGCCCAGGCCCCGGCCGGCGCGACCGGCGCCGCGCCAGGAACGGCGCCGAACGCGCCGCCTCCCCCGGCCACGCCTGCGGGTCGGACCGCGCCCACGGGCACGCCCGACGTCGCGCGTGCGCCCGCGGGCAACGATCAGCCGTCGGGCTCGCCGGGGGCGATCACGGCGGAGACCGTGGGCTCACGCGCCATCGCCACGAGCTACCAGGCGAAGGCGGCGGAGCAGAACCTCACCGCAGCAGGGGCACGCGCCGAGCAGCAGTGGACGAATTACCTCCCGCGAATCGGGCTCACGGCCCGCTACACGCGCCTCAGTGACTTCACTCCGCCGTCGCTCACGGGTGGAGGCAGCCTCGTGGTGACGCAGCAGCCGGTCGGCTCCATGAATCCGACGCCGACCTTCGCCGCGGGCAGCTTCTCGTTCCCGCTGGTGCTCGACAACTACCTGTTGCAGGCCACCATCGCGGTGCCGATCAGCGACTACCTGCTGCGCATCGGGAAGGCGTATTCGGCGTCGACGATGTCGGAGGACGCGTCGCGCTTCGACGTCGTCGCGGCTCGTGCGAAGTCGTATGCCGACGGCAAAGTTGCATACTACACGTGGTTGCGCGCCCGCGGGGCGGTGGGCGTCTCGGAGCAGTCGCTCGCCGTGGCGCGCGCGCACCAGAAGGACGCCGAGAACCAGTTCGCGGTCGGCAACGCCTCGAAGGCCGACGTGCTACGCGCGCAGACCCAGGTCGCGGCCGCGGAGCTCGCCGTCGAGCGCGCGAAGAGCGGCGTCGCGCTCACGGAGCGCCAGGTGCGGATCGCCATTCATGGCAAGGACGAAGACGTGCTGACGCCGGCGGACTCGCTCGACGGCGCGCTGCCGTCGCAGCAGGCGTCGCTCCGCACGCTCGTGGCCGAGGCCGAGGTCCAGCGGCCCGAGATCAAGAGCATCGACAAGAGCGCCGAAGCGGCGCGCAAGCTCGCCGAGGTCTCCCGCGCGGGCCGATACCCCGTGGTCTCCGCCTTCGGTGACGTAACGTACGCGAACCCGAACCAGCGCTTGTTCCCGCAGACGCCGACCTGGTTTCCGACCTGGTCGGCCGGCGCGCAGATCACGTGGTCACCGAACGACATCATCTCGGCGGGTGCAGCCGGCTCCGACGCCGAGGCTCGCGCGTCCGCGCTCGATGCGCAGAAGCAAGCGACGCGCGACGGCGTCGAGCTCGAGGTGACGCAGGCGTACCAGGGCATCATCGAAGGCGACGCGGCGATCACGTCGACGCAGCGCCAGCTCGAGAGCGCCGTCGAGGGCTATCGCGTCGCGCGCGAGCTGTTCAACAACGGCCGCGGCACGGCGACGACGCTGATCGACGCGGAGATCGTGCTCGCGCAGACGCGCTTCGAGCACCTCAATGCCCGGGTGGACGCGCGGATCGCCCGCATCCGCCTCGACCA
>JAYTZB010001729.1:0-3054 GCA_043742085.1 Polyangiaceae bacterium | reverse complement strand
CACGCGCGTGATGGCGGCGGGGGAGGCGAGGACGAAGCGTGCCTCCGGCGGCAGGTACTCGTCGAGCGAAACGAGCGCGTCGTAGTACGCCGGGAGGTACGCATCGGCGCCGAAGAAGGCGCGACCGGTGGCGACGTCGTCGACAAGGACGCGCGTCTTCATGGTCGGCCAGTCGATCATGTCCGCGAGCTGCGAGACGCGATTGCGTGCACGATCCACGTATTCCTTGGCGAGGATGGTGTCGCGCGCGGGCGGCAGCCAGACCTCCTTCAGCGTGGCGTCGCCGCGGGTGGTCTGGAGGGTGGCGTCGAACGCCTTGATCGAGAGCACCGCATCGCCGTAAAGCTCGATGCGCGCGGGCTCCTCGCAGCCCGGCGGCCACACGTCGAGCAGCGAGCCGCGCACCGCGAACGAACCAGGATCCTCGACGACGGGCACGCGCAGGTACCCCGACTCGCCGAGCTGGCGTACCAGCGCCTCACGATCGAGGTCGGCATTCGCGACCACGCGATGCGTGTGCGCGCGAACGACGTCAGGCGGGACGAGCTTGCGCGCGAGCCCGGTGGCGGGCACCACGAGCACGCGAAACGGGCGACCCATTGCGAGGTGACCGAGCGTCGCCATGCGGCTGAGCGCAGCGCGGCGGTCGGGATTGACGTCGGCGTAGGGCGACGACTCCGACGTGGTGAGGACGAGCACGGAGTCGCCGTCGCTGAGGTCGTCGAGGTCGTCGTTGGCGTCGCGTCCGCCGGCACCGCCCGGTCCGAGGAGGAACGTGACGTCCTTGGCGAGCGCGCGGGCCGCGTCGACGTCCTCGGCCACCGCGATGACCGGCGGCCCACCGGCCCGCACCAGCGCGGCGATGGTCACGGCGTCCGCACACCCGCGAACGCCCGCGATGTCGAGGCGCAAGCTCCGTGCCGCGAGCGTGGCGATGTCCGCGAGGCGCGTGACGACGACGCCCTCCGGGGGCAGCACCGACGCGAATGCCGCGGACGCGTCGAGATCAGTCACCGACCTCTTCTAGTGCGGACCGATCCTTCCTCGCAAGCGGGGCCTTGCCGACGGGCTCCGCGTGAAGCTCCGTTCACGAGCGCGCGAAGATTTCCGGGTTTTCGGCCTCGTTCGCGCCACGGAGCGACGGCGCGATGCTTGCTTTACGGCGGAGCTCGACATGCGCCTCCTTCGCTTCCTTCTCGTCGCCTCCGTGCTCGCGGGCTGCAGCTACACCTCTCACCAGGGCGTGAGGGCGAACGGCGCGAGCTCGCAGCTCTACTTCACGGGCGTGGGCGTGAACGACCGCTCCGACATCCTCGCGGTCGGCTACGCGGCCAAGGTGGTCGTCCAGCGGTGGAGCGCGGGCGACGTGCCGTGCACCGGGCTCGGCCTCCACAAGAACGCCGCGGCGAGCGGCGGCCTTCACATCCAGGGCGGAAACCTCCCCGATCCCGATCATTGCGACTCGCGACCCGCCGATGCCGTCACGCTGGTCTCCGCGGCTTGCGCCGACGACACGTGCAGCGTCACGACCGATGCGAGCGACCCGCGAGCCGTCACGGTCACGGTGACGGGGCTGCATGCAGGCTCGAGCAGCCTCCTCGTCTCGCTGCAGAGCAGCGACGGCAACACGTATGCGGACAGCGTCCCGCTGCGCTTCTCGGCTCCGGCGCGCATCCGGCTCTCCGCCGATGCACGCGAGATCTCGGCGATGAACGCGCCGGTGCTTCCCGGCGTCGCGGTCACGAAGCCGAGCGCATCGGTGATCGATGCGGATGGCCAGCGCCTCGTCATCGACGACAGCGCGATCCAGGCGACGAGCGATGGCGATGCGTTCGTCGAATCGACGGCGTACCCGCCGTTCGTAGCAACGCATGCGGGTCACTCCGTCCTTCACTGGAGCTATCCGGGCCTTCCGGACCGGTCGCTCGATCTCGAGGTCGTCGATCCGAGCGAAGCGCATGCGCTCTTCGTCTACGCGCCGCTGCCGGACGCGTCGGCCGGGTATCGAGGCAACGTGGATCCCGCCGACGCCCCGCCGGCGGTCGAGCCCGCGACCGGTCGCATCACCAGCATCGAGGTCACCGCGTACGACTACGGCACGTTTCCGATCCGGGTGAAGCTCGCCGACGGTCGATTTGCGCTCGCGCAGCTCGATGCTCCCGTGCTCGCGCCGGCTGCGCTGGGCTCGGCGCTCGCTGCGCTCGATCTCTCTGCATTCGACCTCGAGGGCGGCAAGACGCCCGGCCAAGGCACGGTCACGCTCCGTGCAGCAGCGGGCGCGACGGCGACGCTGGCCGTGAAGGTGACCGCGCGGCCGACCCGCTGAGCCCCGCGTGGACTCGTGACCGCGATCTGCTACCGCTTCGGACGGCCACCATGAACGACTCTCCCTACGCACCGTACGCGCCGCCTCAGCACCAGCAGCAGGGGCCCTACGGCGGCGGCTACGTGCCGTTCGTCTACAAGCCGCTCGGCTGGCTGACGACCGCCACCATCGCCGGGATCGTCGGCACCGTGGTGCTCGGCTTCCTGCAGACCGGCACGTCGCTCGCGTTTCAGGATGTGCTGAAGCATCCCGCGCCCGGGAGCCTTGGCATCGTCGTCGCGCTCGGAGGGATCGCGCTCGCGACGAGCGTCGTCTCGCTCGCGACGTGCGTATCGTTCCTGGTGTGGACGAACCTGGCTGCGAAGAACGTGCGTGCGTTCGGTCAAGAGGGCCTCGCGTACACGCCCGGCTGGTGCGTCGGCTGGTGGTTCGTCCCCATCATGAGCCTCTACAAGCCCTTCGATGCGCTGCGCGAAGTGTTCAAGGCGAGCGATCCGGAGACGGTGGGGCCGCACGCGACGAAGCCGTGGATGGCGTCGACGGTGCCGACGGCGCTGTTGGTGTGGTGGGGCGTCTATGTCTCCAACCGCTTCCTCGGGATCATCGTCGCGCTCTCCAGCCTCGATCTCTCCGGGAAGAGAGCGGCCGTCACGGTCGGACCCGCGACCCTGATCACGCATGCGCTGCTGGGCGTCGCGGGCATCTTCCTGATCATGATCATGCGCGAG
>JAYTZB010001728.1:0-1541 GCA_043742085.1 Polyangiaceae bacterium | reverse complement strand
GGATCCTCGTGCCGCACGTCGTCGCGCGCAGCGAGCGCGCGCGCGAGCACGCTCGAGAAGCGCATCTGACTGTCGGCGATGGTCGGCATCAGCCCCGCGCGATGCGCCACGCGCAGCACCGCACGCGGAATGCGGACGTCACCCACGTACGTGTCGAACATGAGATCGACGATCTCGCGGACCGCCACCTCGAGCGGCTTGCCGCGCGACTCCTCGAGCTGCCTCTCGAAGCGCCGCAGGTTGTCCTCGGTCACCTTGGCGACGAGGCCCGAGAGCACGCTCCCGCGATCCGCGAAGTAGTCGTACAGCGAGCCCACTCCGACGCCCGCGCGCGTCGCGATGTCGTTCAGCGTGACCGCGTCGTCGGCGTCATTGCCGGGGAGCAGCTCGGCGGCCGCATCGAGCACCGCCTCGACGACGCTCCGCGAGCGCGATTGCTTGGGCGCCTTGCGGAGGAAGCGCTCGTAGAGCCTCATGCACCCATCGTAGTTCGATCGGTCACCGGCGCGGCCACCACTTCGACGCGATCGCGGTCACGGCCGCGCTGTTCGCCGGCACATCGCCCCAGAAGTCGTCGTTGCCGCTGTAGCCGCTCGCCGTGCCCACCACCGCGTCGCGGTCGACGTCGAGCAGCGGGCCGCCGGAGTCTCCGGGGCAGCTGCTCACGGTGTCGGTCCAGCCGAACGCGAGACCGAGGGTCCAGAAGTAGTCGCGCGTCCGCTTGAGGCCGGTGCCCGGGCGATGCCCGTCGGCGCCCGGCGTGCGACTGACGCAGCCGTAACCGAAGACCGACACGGTGCTCCCGATACGCGGCCATGACGTCGCGATCGCGGCGGGGCGGGCCACCGTCGCGAGGACGTCGGTCGTCAGACGAAGGAGAGCGATGTCGCGCGCGCGCCAGCTGTTCGTGCCGTCCATGTCGGCGAGCGTGGTGATGGCGTGGAGGCGATCGATCTTGAACTCGTGGCGTTCTGACGGCAGCGCGCCCGTCTTGATCACGAAGCGGTACGCAGGCGCGGCAGCGCTCACATCCTGATCGACCGCGAGCCCGGTGCAGTGCATCGCCGTCAGCACGACGTTGGGGCGGATCAGCGTGCCGGTGCAGAGCCCGTTGCCGTGCCAGAACGCGCCGACCTCGGGACGTGCGAACGTCTCCTTGCCACCGACGATCGCGTCGGACGAGGTGTCCACGCCGCCTGGCTCGGCGGCCGGCGCCTCGTCGTCGGAGGGCGCGGCGCACGCGCCGAGCGCGATCGTGAGGAGCGAGAGCGCGACATAGGACAACCGCATCGGAACCAGTGTGCGTGATTGTGCGCATCGGCGGCACTCGGGTTCGGAGAATCCACGAAGGTCCTGGTTTCAAGGCCTATCGATGCCGCCAGCACGCCGCCCGAACGATGCCATTCGGATCCGCCTCGCCGCCTCGCCGCCTCGCCGCCTCAGCGCCTCAGCGCCCCGGCGCCACCATCTTGTAGACCGTCTCGTACGCCGCGACGCGGTCGTCCCAGCTGAAGTGCGAGCGCATCCCGTTCGCTTGCAGC
>JAYTZB010001727.1:0-2840 GCA_043742085.1 Polyangiaceae bacterium | reverse complement strand
ATCCCGCGCGAGGTCATGCCGATGACGTTGCCCGCGGCGTCGAACAGGGGCCCGCCGCTGTCGCCGAAGCAGGTCGACTCGCCGGTCCCGATCTCACCTGCCGGCAACGTGACGGGGAGCGCCTGGCCGGCCGCCGTCGTGTAGCTGTAGCTCGTGGGCCCGACCGCATCGACCTTGATGCCGGCCCTCACGAAGCGACCGCTCGTGACGGTGCCGCTGCCGTCGTCGCCATAGCCGGCGGTGGTGGCCGCCTCGCCGGGCGTGAGCTTCGTGAAGCGGACCTTCGCGATGGTGATCCCGGCGATGTCGCGGTCGAGCTGGATGAGGCCGATGTCGTTGCCGCAAATCGAGTTGGGCTTGGCGGTATCGATGATGAGCTTGGCCGCGTTCGCGACGGGACTTCCCGGCACGAGGCCCACCGAGACGGTCAGCTGCGAAGCGGCGATGGGCGTGAAGCCTCCGCACTCTTGCGTCTCGTCGGGCGTCGCCACGCAATGATGCGCGGTCAAGACGAGGTTGGGCGCGATCAAGGTGCCGGTGCAGAACGAGCCTTGCGTGCCGATGTTGATGAGCACGACCGCGTTGTTGGCAGCGGTGTCGGGCGTGCCGTTCACGATGCGCTCCGCGACACGGCGGACGCGCGACGCCTGCGCGTCGGTGCGGTCATCGGTCTCGCTGGAGCAGGCAGTCACGACGAGGAGAAGCGGCAGCAGTGCTCGGGGACGCATCGACATCCCTGACTGCATCGTGTGTTCCACGGGAGCGCCGCCGAGAAGCATGCGGTCTACAACGACAATTGCGCTCCGAGCCGAAGCCGGGTCCAGCGCTCCTGGAAAAGACGACCCGCGGCGGCATCCTCGGCGGGCGAGCCAATGGCGAACCAGGGCGGCGTAAGGTCCGCACTGCGGATCTGCACACGTCCGGCGCCAAACGGGGGGATCGTGATTTCCGGCCGGCGCTGGTAGGGTTCGCGCCATGAAGACCGCACAAATCTTCGCTCGCTGCGTGCTCGGCACCGTGATCGCGAGCGCTCCGCTCTTCGGCGCCGCCGGCTGCGGGGACGACGTTCAGGTGAACCCCGTCGCCACGCTCGACGGCGGAGACGCCGGCCCGGCGGTGACCAACGAGGGCGGCGGGGGCGAGGGCGGTCCCGAGGCCGGGCTCACCGTCAACATCCCGAACCTCACCGCGCCGGTGCACGCGGTCTACGACGAGTTCGGCTTCCTGCACGTGTCGGGCAAGACCGATGACGACGTCTTCGCGACCGTGGGCTACTTCCACGCCGCGAACCGCTTCTTCTTCATGGACTTCCTCCGCAACGCGGTGCGCGGCACGCTGGGCAAGCTCCTGGTCTTCCCGGGCATCGTCGACGGCGACGTCACCAGGCGCACGTTCTTCTCGACGCCGCAGGGAGATCCGCTTCCCGAGAAGCTCGTGAGCCAGGCCGACGCCGCGACCAAGGAGTCCCTCGACGCCTATGCGCGTGGCGTGAACGCATGGCTCGCCGACGTGAAGGCGGGCCGCAACGGGGCGAAGCTCACCGAGGACTACACGTTCTCGATCATCAGCAAGGACCTGCCGCGCGACTGGGAGCCGGCCGACAGCATGGCTGTCGCGCTCTACTCGCTGAACGATCTCTCCAACAACGCGTCCTCCGAGACCACGCTCGGTCGCGTCGCGCAGACGGCGCTCGGCCTCCAGGGAACGCGTCCCGCCGTCGCGAAGACGCTCGCCGATCTCTTCCTCGACTTCCGGCCCACGTTCGACGCGTACACCATCCCCGCGGCCCAGACCGCGCCGGTGAATTTCCTCCCGCCGGGCGGCACCGGCGGCTCGAGCGGGCCGTACGCTTCCTACGATCCCGCGGTGCAGAAGCTGCTCGCCAGCGCCACGGCGCGGCTCGCGGCGCTGCCTGCTGCGCTTCCGCTCAACGCCACGGGCGATCACGGCTCCAACAACTGGGTCATCTCCGGCGCGCGCGCCACCAACGGACGCCCGCTCCTCGCCAACGACCCGCACCTCTCGCTCACCAATCCGTCGATCTGGTTCCCGATCGAGATCGACTCGAAGAGCAACGGCGGCACCGGCAAGTACCACGTGGCAGGCGGCAGCTTCCCGGGCAGCCCCAGCGTGCAGACCGGTCACAACGAGAACATCGCGTGGGGCGTGACCGTCACGTACTGGGACCTCGCCGACGTCTACCTCGAGACGCTCACCAAGGGCGGCACCGCGGTCAGCTTCAACGGCGCAGACGTCGACCTCGTCACGAAGGACGTCACGTTCTTCGACCAGGGCAACACCGTCACGCGCAAGCTCACGTGGGTCCCGCATCACGGCCCCATCGTGTCGTTCGACGCGGCGGCGAACACCGCGGTCTCCATCCGCTGGCGCGGTCATGACGGCAGCACCGACGTGCAGGCGTTCTTCGAGCTCGATCGCGCCGGCTCCATCGCCGAAGCGAAGACCGCGCTCGCCAACATCACCACCGCGAACCAGAACTTCGTCGTCGCCGACAAGGCCGGGAAGATCGGTTATTTCCCGTACGCCAAGGTGCCGACGCGACCGTGGGCGAGCAGCGCTCCCGGCAGCTCGCCGTTCTTCCCGCTCACGGGAAACGGTACGCGCGAGTGGGGTCCGCCGGTCGCGCTCGCCGACATCCCGCAGCTCGAGGATCCGCCGGCCGGCTTCATCGCCACCGCCAACGCCGACATGAACGGCGCCAGCGCGGACGGCGATCCGCTGAACGCGCCCTGGACCAGCAACCAGCCGATCCAGACGGTGAGCCGCGCCGAAGGGACGCGCATCCAGCGCATCCTCGAGAGCATCGTCGCCACCGGCAA
>JAYTZB010001726.1:0-2314 GCA_043742085.1 Polyangiaceae bacterium | reverse complement strand
TCGAGCTCGGACATCTTGCAGCGACCGAGCACGACCGCCTGGCCCATGTTGGCGGCGCTGCGATTGCTGGCGGCGAGCCCGCCCTGCGCGGAGAGGATGACCGTGAGCACGAGGCCCAGGATGGCGATCGCCACCATGACCTCGAGCAGCGAGAACCCTCGCGTGCGGCCGCGGCGCATCAGAACGCCCCTGGATCTTGCCGTTCGGACGACTCGGTGTCGTCGACGGGCTTCGGCATGGCGACGGCGCCGTCCTTCACGGTGGTCTTGCCGGTGAGCGGCGCCACGAGCAGCGTGATGGCGTCCTTCTCCAGGTTGTCCTCGCCGACCTTGAGCTGGATCGACGCTCGCTCGGTCTGCCCGCCCGGCCAGAAGTAGAGATACGCGCGACCCTCGGTGCGCGGCTTGTCGTCGTGCTGCGCCTGCACCTCGCGGAACTTGATCCCGCGCTCGAGCGGCTTGTGGCCCTTGCCGGGCGCGCTCGCCGCAAGGCCCATCGCGTCGATCTCGCGGAACGACGTGCGCGGCGGGGTCGGGCCCTTCACGATGCGCGCGCCCTCCTGGATGGCCTGCTTCTCGGCGGTGGTCGCCGCAGCCGCGCCGCCGGTGCCGCTCGTGTCCTTCGACTGGACGAGCATGGGCTGATCGCCCTCCTCGAGCCAGATCTCGCTCTCCGTAAAGTCCATCACGAGACGAACGCTCTTCGACGTCGCGCTGGAGCGCGCGAATCCGACGCGAATGGCGCCCGCGATCATGGTCGACGAGTGCCGCATGCGTGAGCTCGCGAGCTGTCCCGAGCCGATGACGATCGCGCCCATGAGGATGGCGACGATCGACATCACCACCAGCACCTCGATGAGCGTGAGCCCACGAGCGCGCGCGATGGCGCGAGCGCGGCGGCTCATCGAGCGAAGTGGGGGCAGCGGGCTCATGGATGCTTCAGGAGTGCGCGGTCACTGCGCCTTCACGGCGTTCTCGGGGACGCGGATGTCGTCGGCGGTGTTTTCCTTCTTGTCCGGTCCGAAGCTCGCGACCTGGACGTCGTCCTCGCCACAGATGATCTTGTACGGGGTGTCCCACGGGTCGGTGATCTTGGAGGCCACCGAGAGCTCCTTCTTCTCGCGGAGCAGCTCGACCGTCGGGCACTGATCGCCAGGGTGATCGACGCGGTACTTCTCGGCCGCGGGATGGATGGTCCGCGCGTCGGTCTGGGCCTGCTTCTTCTGCGCCTCGGCGTACTTCGGCACCGCGACGACGGCGACGCCGCCCGCGATGAGCCCGACGATCGCGAGGACGATCAGGATCTCGATGAGCGTCACGCCCCGTTTTGCTGCTCGCTTCCACTTTCGGGTCCACATCGTCTTCATCACGCGCTCTCCTTTGATCGGCTCAGCAGCCCAGACCATCTGTTCATTCGACTCGATCGATGCCGAAGGGCACGCCGTCGGGTCCATCACTCGCAAGATCGAAGCCGTGCGCGTCGCGGCGCCCGGGACAGGTGAGCCGCAGCGGCCGACCCCACGCATCGATCGGTATTTCCTGGGCGTAACCGCCTGCGACGAGCTCGCCGAGCTCCTTCGGACAGGTGCCGCCGTGGTCGGCTCGGAATGCCGAAATGGCATCGTGCGCGGTCGTGATTGTCGCTCTTGTCGCGCGGACCCCTGCGGCCCGCTCCTCGCGAGCGCGGATCCACACGATGAGGACGAGCCCGACCACGACCGCCGCCACCAGGCGTACCCGCGCGCGGCCGAGGACGCCGAACACGCCGCGCCTCCGCTCCCACGGGAAGAACACCTTCGAGACGCGTGAGCGGGCCATCCCATCATCCTCAGTTCACGAAGTCGTTCATCTGGATGAGGGGCATGAGGATCGAGAAGGCGATGAAGCCGACGCCGCCGCCCATGAACACGATGATGAGCGGCTCGAGGAGGCTCGTCATCGCCTGCACGCGCGTCTCGACCTGCGAGTCGTAGGCGCGCGCCACGTTCTCGAGCATCTGCTCGAGCTGTCCGGATTTTTCACCGACCGCGATCATGTGCACCACGATGGGCGGGAACTCCTTGCTGCGCTTCAGCGGGCCGGCGATCGACTCGCCCTCGCGGATCGACATGGTGGCGTCCTCGACGATCTTCGACAGCTTGGCGTTGTCGAGGACGTGACGGACGATCTCCATCGCCTTGAGCAGCGGGACGCCGCTCTTCAGCAGCGTGGAGAGCGTGCGCGAGAAGCGCGAGACCGAGAGCATGCGGAACACGGGGCCGAACAGCGGCAGCTTCAGCTTGGTGCCGTCGAACCAGAGCTGGCCGGCGTTCGTG
>JAYTZB010001725.1:0-2979 GCA_043742085.1 Polyangiaceae bacterium | reverse complement strand
GAAGGCGATCTCGACGGCGACGGCGTGCGCTCCACCTATTCGCTCGCCATCGTGCCCGACGAAGGTCTCACCGCGCAGGTCGCGAAGACCATGACCAAGAAGGACGTCGAGGAATAGCGTGCGCCGCCTCACCCCCGTCGAGCTCGCGATCGGCGCAGCGCTCCTCGGATCGCTGATGGCGGTGGCCGTGCCTGCGTTCCTGCGCGATCTCCATGCGTCGCGCTTCGTCGAGCCGACCGAAGGCCTCGAGCGGCTCGGCGCGTCGGCGGTCGCGTATGCCATCGCCAACGAGCGCTTCCCGGACAGCGCTCCGCTCACGCCGAGCGCGGTTCCGCGGGGTAAGAAAGAGGCGGACCCGCCGGGCACCTGGGAGACCCCGACGTGGAAGGCGCTGGCCTTCCGCCCTGCTGCGGAAGGCGTGCCTCATGCCTATGCGTTCTCGTTCGAGAGCACGTCCGGCGGCGCGGCGTTCGTGGCGCAGGCGCGCGGCGATCTCGACGGCGATGGCGTGCTCAGCACCTTCGAGATTCGCGGGCGAAACGCGCACGAGAGCGCGCCTCCGCTGGTCGTGCCCGGGATGTACGTGGAGGCGGAGCTCGAATGAACGCCCGCCTCTTCGCATTGCTCCTCGCGCTCGCGTCGGTCGCAGGCATCGCGCTCGTGCAACCAGACCTCGCGCGGAACATCCACAAGCTCCGGCAGCGCGACGACGTGTTCCTGCTGCCCCCGCCGGATCAGCTGCGGGTGATGACGCTCGGATACCGCGCCGCGGGCGCCGACATGCTCTGGGCGAAGCTCGTCCTGGAGTACGGCATCCATGGTCAGGAGAAGCGCGCGTTCCCCGACGTCACGCGCTACATCGACGGCGTCATCGCGCTGGAGCCCGACTATCCGTCCCTCTACGACTTCGTCGACACCATCCTCGTGTACACGCCGCCGCCGGGCGGCACCGCCGAGGACGCGCGCACCGCGCGCAGGTACCTCGAGCGCGGCATGCAAGAGCGCCCCTACGACGGCAAGTTCTGGGTCCACGCCGGCCAGTTCATCGCCTTCATCGGCCCAGCGTTCATCAAGGAAGAGAAGGAGAGCGAGCGATGGCGCGTCGACGGCGCGAAGATCATCGCGCAGGGCGTCGAGCGCGGTGGCGACACGTACCGGTCGCTCGCCGTGACCACCATCCTCGGGCACGCCGGCGAGCGCGAGGCGCAGATCGAGCACCTCCAGCGCGCTTTCGCGGTGTCCGACAGCGCCGAGGACCGCGCGCAGTTCCTGCGCAAGCTGCGCGCGTTGCAGGTCGACGCCGAGGCCGAGACCGCCATCACCGCGGTCGACCGCGAGCTGGCGCCGCTCAAGTTCCTGTCGCGCGGCACCGGGCTCCTGGTCGGTCCGCGCCGCTCGGCGGCGCTCTGCGCCGGCCCTGGCTCCTACGAGCGCCGCGGCTGCGCGCCCGACTGGCAGACGCTCGTCGACCAGGCGAAGTGAGCCGCGCGCTGAACGCTCACTCCACGATGACGGTGCGGAGGCTCACCATCGTGTGCTCGTCGGACGTGCCGAGCTTCGCCCAGACGCTTATCTCGTAGAGGCCGGGCTGGGCGTGGTCGGAGAGCGCCACGTCGATGGCGAGCTTCGGCCCATCGATCTTCACGGGCACCGGAGTGACGAAGCCGGGCCCCCAGTACATCTGGAAGGGCTTCGGCACCGGGTAGGTGCGGCGCTTGTTGAGCTCCGCCGCCGGGATTGGCGCGGGCTTCACGATGCGCGCGACGCCGACGCCGCTCGGACGCGCGCCGTTCGCGAGCGTGCCTTCGACGTGGACCACCGCGCCCACCTTCGCGCGCTTGGGGAGCGCCGTATACGCGCCGTAGTCGTCGGTGAACTCCTGCGCGAAGCACGGCACCGGGATCTCGGTGGGCGTCGCGATCGGCTGCGCGATGCCGATGCCGACCTTGGTGTGCGCGGCCTTGAGGATGTTCTTCCGGTGCCCGTCGTTCGGCGGCACCTCGTCGAAGAACATCGACTCGGAGCGCTCCACCGAGGCGGGATCGATGGTGGCCTTGGGATCGAGCGCACGCTTCGCCTCGTCGGTGAAGCAGAGGGCGTTCTCGAGGACCATGTCCTCACCGCCGGCCTCGGTGTGGCGTTGCTCGGGGACCGAGCCGTCGCTGCCCCAGTGACCGAGGTACCCGAGGTGCGCCATGTCCTCGGCGTGCGCCTGGCCGGCGATGGTGGGTGCGCCCTCGTCGAGCTCGACGGGACCGAGACCTTGCGTGGCGCGATCACGGTTCACGAGCGCCAGCATGTAGCGACGGGCCTCGGCGATGGTGAGCCGCTTGGTGGGCCTCGGCACGCTCGTGACCACCTGCTTCGCGGCCGGCGCGCTCGGGCTCGACGCTGCCGGAGCCGCGACGGCGGAGCTGCCGGGCCCGCCCATTCCACCTGCCGGCGCGCTGCCGGCCTGCGGTGGCTGCGGGTTCCCACCGGCGGCGCTGCTCGGGCCGGAGCATCCGCCGCCAGCGAACGTGACCACTGCGACGGACGCGACGCATGCGAGCGACGCGAGCGGAGCGAGAACGAGGGCCTTGGGATGACGCTTCATGACCGAAAGCTGGTAGACCATAGCGGATGGTCGGCTCCCTGTCCGTCCTCTGCGGTCAGATGCTCGTCGTCGGGCTCGGAGGCCTCGAGCTCGATGCTCAGGAACGACGTTCGCTCGCGGCCGGCGAGCGTGGTGGCGTGGTGCTCTTCCGCCGGAACGTCGGGACCGGCGCGGCGGGCCTCGGCGCCGTGCGCGCGCTCAACGCGTCGGTTGCCGCCGCGTGTCCGGCGGATCTGCCGCCGCTCGTCGCCGTCGATCAAGAAGGCGGACGCGTCATGCGTCTTGGCCCCCCCGCGATGCAGCTCCCGCCGATGCGCAGGCTCGGTGATCTCGACCGAACGCCGAACGCCGAGCTCGTCCGGCGCGTCGCCGAGGCGCAGGCA
>JAYTZB010001724.1:0-6303 GCA_043742085.1 Polyangiaceae bacterium | reverse complement strand
CTGCACACGCCGGGATTCGCGAGCTCGATGACGTGCCTCGATCCGCTGAAAAGCGTGATCGCCACGGGCGCCTGCCGCAGCAAGAACGACAGCTCGTTGCGCTGCTCCTCGGCGGCGCGCAACGACTCGTCGACGTCGGCGAGGCGCTGAGCCCGGTCGGCATGCTCGGTCACCTCGACGGCGTGGATGAAGACGCCGTCCACCTGTCCGTTGGCACCGTGGGTCGGCTGGTACACGAAGTCGAAGAGGCCCTCGCGCACGTCGCCAGCGCCCGTGCGGTCGAGCAAGGCTGGCATCGCGTGCGCCACGAACGGCGCGCCCGACGCGTAGACGCGATCCAGGAGAGCGGCGAGCTCCTGGGTGCCCAGCTCCGGGATCGCTTCGAGAAAGCCGAGGCCGACGAGCCGGCGTCCACCGACGAGCCGGCGGAACCACGCGTTCGCGAAGGTGAAGACGTGGTCTGGCCCCGCGACGTGACCGATGATCGCTGGCGCGTGCTCGAAGAGCTCCGCCGCCCCGGGGACGTAGTGTGCCGCCCCGGCGCGCGACGCGACGGCTTGGCGACCGTGCTCGGTGGTCGCGTTGTGGAGCGCCGAGCCGATCCGGTCGGCCAGCATCCGCACCTCGCGCGTCGGCAAGGGCGTCGTCGCCCGCTCGGCGAAGTCGAGCGCGGTGTCGAGCAGCAGCCGATACTCGCGGACCACGGACGCGAGATCGAACCCTTCTCGCAGCTGCGCGGTGCCGCCCGACGCGTGCACGCGATGTCCGCGTTCCGTTGCGAGCGCGTGGAGCAGCGAGGGCATGTGCACGGAGAGCTCGCCGGTGCTGCGTTCACCCGGTACGACGGCGGCTTCCACGGCGACCGCCCACTGCGCCAGGAGCGCACGGTCGTGGGATTCGAAGAGCTCGGCGAAGTTCGGCATCACCGTCGTTGAAAACTCTAACGCCAGGGCCGGTGCGACGCCGCGCTATTGCGCTCCGGCCTGCTTCTTTTCCGCCGCTCCATCAAACAACGGGGAGTCTACACGCAGTGCGCGCCTGTTCAAGGTGAGCACATCCGCCACACGCGGCACATAGGGCCTCGACGAGGTCGACCGCTTTTGCCGCGAAGCAGGGGTGATTGCGCACGCAGACCGTGGCACGACGCTCGCAGCAGAGCTGACACCATGTCGAACCTCGTCCTCGCGATCATCATCCTCGTCCTCCTCTTCGGCTGGGGCGGCGGGATGGCCTACAACGTCGGCGGCGGTCTCATCCACCTGCTGCTCGTGGTGGCCGTTGTCGTGGTCGTCATCCGGCTCGTCACGGGCCGCCGCGCGGTCTGAACGCCCGCCGGATTGAGGCGCTCGATCCTCGGCCGGGCCCCGGGCTCCCCTTCTGCTAGAGTGGCCGGCCCAAGTGCTCGGGCTCTTCTTCGCAGCCGTTTTCATCGTTCTGAACGGCTTCTTCGTGGCGGCCGAGTTTGCGCTCGTCAAGATCAGCACGACGCTCGCGAACACGCAGAAGGCGCCGCGCGAGGATCCGCGCATCGAGCGCGCTCGCACGGTGGTCTCGCGGCTCGACCGGTACCTCTCGGTCACGCAGTTCGGGATCACGCTCGCGAGCCTCGGTCTCGGCTGGATCGGCGAGCCCGCCGTGCAGGTGCAGGTCGATCGCGCCGCGCTGTTCGTCCTCGGCCACGAGCCTGGTGAGTACCTCCACTACGGCATCGTGGTGATCTCGTTCGCGGTGCTGACCTTCGGCCACGTGCTCTTCGGCGAGCTCGTCCCGAAGCTGGTCGCCATCCAGCGCTCCGAGAAGGTGGCGCTCGGCTCCGCGCGCCTGCTCCAGATCATCTACATCGTCTTCCAGCCGCTGCTCTTCATCCTCGAGAAGGCGACGAAGGTCATTCTCCGCAGCATGGGCATGAGCTCCGACGCAGCCAGCGAAGGGTCGCTCTCCGAGGATGAGCTCATCGGCATCCTCGCGGCAAGCGCCGCGCGCAGCCCGGGCGGCAAGAGCCGCGCGGATCTCTTCGAGCGCGTTGCGCGCTTCGCGAATCGTACCGCGCGTCATGCAATGGTGCCGCGCGTCGACGTGTTCATGCTCCCCGTGAGCAGCACGGGCGAAGAGGCAGCAAAGCAGCTCCGCACGCACCAGTACTCGCGCGTCGTCCTCACCAAGGACAAGAGCGTCGACGAGGTGGCAGGCTATCTCTACGCCAAGGACTTTCTCCTCGATCCCGAGAACACCAAGCTTCCTTCGCTCGAGAGCGTGAAGCGCGAGCTCCTGTTCGTGCCGGAGACGCAGAGCCTCCTCGACGTCCTCCGCGACATGCAGAAATCGCAGATCCCCATCGCCGTCGTCGTCGACGAGTACGGCGGCACGAGCGGCATCGTGACGATGGAGGACCTCCTCGAGGAGATCGTCGGCGAGATCCGCGACGAGCTCGACGAGGAAGCGGCGCGCATCGTCGCCGTGAAGAACGAGACGCACGCGTGGGACGTCGACGCGCGCGCCACGATGGAGGAGCTCCGCCACCTCGGCATCCAGATCGAGGACGAGGAGTCCGCCGAGACCGTGGGGGTCGTGGTGCTGAACCACCTGGGTCGCATCCCGCGCATCGGCGACAAGGTGATGCTGGGCCCCGATGGCACCGCCGAGATCACGAGCGTGAGCCGCCGGCGCATCCTTCGCGTCCGCATCCGCCTCCAGAGCGCGCCGCAGTCGAAGCCGTGAATCGCGTACGTCTCCTCCGCATCGCCGCGGTGCTCGTGACGGTGCTCTCCGTCGTGCTCGTCACGCGTCTCAAGCTGTCGACCGACCTCACGGAGCTCTTCCCCAAGACCGCCGAGGCCGACATGCTCGCGCGCGTCACGCACGTCTTCGGCGGCGGCGACGTCGCTCCGGTGCTCGTGACCGGCGACGACGCCGGCGAAGTGGAGCGCGCGGCGCACGAAGCGGCGGTCACGCTGCGTAAATGCGAGTCGATCGCGCAGGTCATCGAGGAGATGCCGGCGCCCGCTCCGCGCTCGGGAGAAGCGCCCGATCCCACGGCGGCATGGCGGTTTGCGGGGCCCATCGCGCGCGATGAGCTCGCGCGCGCGCTCACCGAAGAAGGCATGCGCAAGCGCCTGCGCGACACGCGCGCGCTCTTGCTCGCGCCCGGCGCAGGCGACGTGGCAGACACGCTCGCGCGCGATCCGCTGCGGCTCACCATGATCCCGTGGCAAGGCCGCATGGAGCTGGCGGCCGGCGCGAAGGCGAGCGGGGGCGGCGCGTTCGTCGCGAAGGAGGGCCGCGCGCGCCTCCTGATCATCGAGCCTCGAGGACGCGTCTTCGACTCGAAGGCCGCATCGAAGTTCACGTCGGAGGCAGAGGCCGCCGTCGAAGGCGTGCACCGCGCGCATCCCGGCGTGACGCTGTCGCTGACGGGTGGTCACGTCATCGCCAAGCAGACCGAGGCGATGATGAAGACCGACCTCCAGAAGAGCGGCGTGCTCTCGGTGGTGCTCGCTTCGGTGATCTTCGTGCTCATGTTCCGCCGGCCGCGCGCGCTCATCGCCGTCTTGCCGCCGCTCGCCGCCGGCACGCTGTGGACGACCGCGCTTGCCGCGCTGGTGTATCCGCACCTCTCGGCCATCGCGACCGCGTTCGCGGCGGTGGTCATCGGCGTCGGTGTCGACACCGGCGTGCACGTCTACGGGCGGCTCCTCGAGGCGCGACGCGACGGTCATTCACCGGCGAAGGCTGCGGAGATCGCCCGCCGCGAGACGTGGAAGCCCACGCTCGGCGCAGCCGTCGCCGCGGGCGGAGCATTCGCGTGCCTCGGCTTGAGCGACATCGCCGGCATGCGTCAGCTCGGCGTGCTGTGCGCCGCGGGCGAGGTGCTCACGGCGATCGCCATCCTGCTCGTGGTGCCGGAGGTCGGCGCGTGGCTGGAGCGCGGTCCGCCGCCGCCCGCGCTGCGTCTGCCGTTCGTGTCCGCGCTCACCGGCACGCGTCCGCGCGCGCTCCTCGCGCTGGGGCTTGCGGTGGGCGCCATCGCGCTGGCGCTGGCGCTCGGCGCGCCGAAGCTCGATCACGGCGTGGTCGCGCTCGATGCGAAGGTGCTGCCGGCCGCCGGCGTCTACGACGAGATCTACGAGACCTTCGGCGGGACCCGCGGCCAGCTCCTCGTCGTGTCCGCCGATCCCGACGAGGCTCGTGCGCGGTCGCGCTCCGACGCCGTCGCCGAGGTCGCCGAGAAGATGGCGCAGAGCGGCGCCATCGAAGGCTTCGATGCGCTCGGCACCATCGCGCCATCGCTGGCCGCGCAGGAGGCGCGCCTTCGGCTGCGAAATGCCCTGGATTTGCCGGCAAAACGCGCGCTCTTGACGAAGGTGCTGACGGAGGAGGGCTTCGCGCCGGACGCGTTCGATCCAGCGCTCGAGGCGTTCGCGCATCCCGCGGAAGGAGTCACCGACGTCGCCGCGCGCGACGACGCCGCGATCGCATGGGTGAAGCGGCGCCATCTCGGGCACGACGAGAAGGGCACGCTGGCGGTCACGTTCGTTCGCCTCTCGAAGGATCCCGAGAAGGCGGCGGAGGCTCGCGCATGGCTCCGTGCCGCGGATCCGGAGGCCGTTCTCACGGGGTTCGCCGATCTCGAGGTGTCGCTGAAGGACACCATGCGTCGCGATCTCCCGCGCGTTCTGCTCGCGGCGTTCGCGATGGTGGTGGTGATCCTCGGCGTGTCGCTGCGCAAGGCGAGCGCCATCGCGCTCGCGGTGCTGGTGCTCGTCGTGGAGATCGCGATCGTGTTGCTCCTGTCGCGTGTGCTCGGCGTGCGCTGGCACGTCTACGACGCGCTGGTGTTGCCGGTGCTGCTCGGGATCACGCTCGACGAGGCGCTCTTCCTGCTCGAAGCGACGAAGCGCAAGGCGTCCGTGGACGACGCGCTCGCCGAGCAAGCGCCGCTCGCCGCGACCACCGCGCTCACCACGGCGGCCGGCTTCGGCGCGCTCGTGGTGTGCCGCTTCGGAGGCCTCGTCGACGTGGGCAAGGTCGGCGCGCTGGGCTCGGCGGCGGGCCTCCTGTGCGCGCTGGTGGTGATCCCTGCGGGATTCCGGCTGTGGACGACGCGAGCTCGCGCAACGCGAACGGGAGCCTAGACGGAGCCGGACGTCAGAATCCGCGGGCGGAGAGACGAGAGGCCGACAAGGGGACGGGGGGACGCCCCGCAGGCAGTATCGTGAGTGCGGCGCGTCGACGGTCGAGCGGGGGTTGTCGATCGAGAGCCGCGCCTTCGGCTCACGCATCCTACGGAGGCGGATACGAGAGGGAGAGGGAGAGCTGCCGGGGTTGATCCAGGCCGCGGCGCGTATTCAGTCTGGCGCGCGTGGTGCTTCGCCGGGATGGATGAAGCCGTGCTTCTGCCAGGCTGTGCCGAGGAGGACCGTGCGCGCTTCTTCGGTTGGGCGTGGGCCGTCATCGTGCTGGCGAATCGCGGTCCAGCCCTGGAACCAGCGCGCTGACGAGCAGGGGTCGATGCGCGACGCGCCGCTCTGGATGCGCTGGTGCTTCTTGTAGTTCTGGAGGCAATACACGAGGGCATTACGCACCTGACGCGCGTTCGTCAGGTCGCGACTGTGGTAGCGATCGCCCCGGACCTGACCACGGCCCCGCCCGAGCGCGGCGTTGAAGAGGCGATTGGCGCGGACCGAGAAGCTCTTCATCCCGCGCGCCAGGGCATCGTTGTCGTCGGCTTCGACGATGAGATGGAGGTGGTCATCCTGGACGGAGAACTCCACGACGCGAAAGTCGTCGCGACGCGTCCGTCGAACCGCGCGCTCGAAGGCCGCCGACAGCGTCTGCGAACGAAAGCTCGGGAGCCCACGCTTCGCCCGCATCGTGACGTGCAGTGGGTTCCAGTACTTGTGCACCGCACGCGCGCGATGCCGCACGTTGGCAAACTCCCCGGGCTTCGGTCCGGGACGCTTCTTCCTCTTGCCCTCGAGCGTGAGCTTGCGCCGGTCCTCGAAGGTCATCTGAACGGGAATGCGACGACCCCGTATCGATTGCAGCAGGCGCGGCTCTCGATCGAGAACCGCAGCGCGAACGTCGACGTGCAGCGCCCACGCTACCGCCTGCGGGTCCTCCCCCATCCCCTTGCCGGCCTCTCGTCCCGGCTCGCAGGCCGAGATCCGCTCACAGCGCGCGCCTAGAGATACGGGTTCGCAGCCCCCTGCGTCGCGGCCCGCTGCGGCGCATACGCGATCGGGCTCGGCGCCTCCGCAGGCACCGTCGAGAGACGCTGCCACGACAGCTCCTGCCGCTTCGCGA
>JAYTZB010001723.1:0-1745 GCA_043742085.1 Polyangiaceae bacterium | reverse complement strand
CGCTTCTCGCTGCTGCCGCCCGACAACGCCAGCGGCAACTTCACCAAGGTCACGCAGCGCGTGCCGGTGCGCATCAAGCTCGGCGATCTGCAGGGCCTGACCCTGCGCCCGGGCATGAGCACCTCGGTCACGATCTACACCGCGCCGCAGACCTGATTCACGACATTCCGCATCACCGGTAGCCAAGGAGCGTGTCGTGAGCAACCAGGTTCGAGGGTCCAAGGGCGCCATCACCGTCGTGGTGATGCTGGCCGCGATGATGGCCCTCATCGACATCTCGATCGTCAACGTCGCGCTGACCGACATCCGCGCCAGCTTCAGCACGCCGCTCGATCAGATCGGCTGGGTCTCGACCGGCTACATGATGGCGAACATCGTCATCATCCCGATGACCGGCTGGTTCCAGCGCCGCTTTGGCTTCCGCCGCTACCTCGCCGGCTCGATCATCCTCTTCACCGCGGCGAGCGCGCTCTGCGGGCTGTCCTGGAGCCTCCCGTCGCTGGTGCTCTTCCGCGCGCTGCAAGGCCTCGGGGGTGGCGCGATCATCCCGACCGCGCAGACCATCCTGTTCGCCCGCTACCCGAAGGAGCAGCACGGCATGGCCGGCGGTCTCTTCGGGCTCGGCGCCGTCACCGGCCCGCTCCTCGGACCGACCATCGGCGGTTATCTCATCGACTGGTCGACGTGGCACTGGTGCTTCCTCGTCAACGTGCCGCTCGGCATCCTGGTCGCGATCCTCGCCCTGCGCTTCATCGAGGAGCCGGGCTTCACGCCGTCGAAGCAGAAGGTCGACATCTTCGGCATCGCTCTGCTCGCGTCGGGTATGGCGTCGCTGCAGTACGTCCTCGAAGAAGGGAATCGCGAGGGATGGTTCGAGAGCACCACCATCACGGTGCTGATGGGAATCTCCGCCACGTCGCTGATCACGTTCGTCGTGCACCAGCTCGAGACCGAGCATCCCATCGTGGACCTCCGGATCTTCAAGAACATCACCTACGCGAGCGGTACCGGGATCAACCTGCTGATGGGGCTCGCGCTCTTCTCCGGCAACTTCTTGTTCGCCCTGTTCTGTGGCTCTGTCCTGCACTACTCGGCGCTCGACATCGGCAAGGTATTCCTCGTCTCGGGCGCCTTCCAGATCGTGCTGATGCCGCTGGTTGGTCGCTTCGGCGGCAAGGCCGACCAGCGTGTTCTCCTGGCGCTCGGCATCGTCGGCGTCGCGATCAGCCTGTGGATGAACGCCCATCTCACCGAGCGCTCGGGCTTCACCGATCTGGTGGCGTCGATGTTCGTCCGTTCGGTGTCGCTGGCGTTCGTCTTCATCCCCATCAGCGTGATCGCGCTGTCCGACATCTCGCCGGAGAAGCGCGGCAACGCGACGGGGCTCTTCAACCTGACGCGCGAGCTCGGTGGCTCCATCGGCACGGCCTGGATGGGTCTCCTGCTCGACCGCTCGACCAAGATGCACACGGTCTACCTCTCGGAGTACGTCACGCCCTACAACCCGCTCGCGCAGGAGCAGTACGCGGCCATCCAGGGGTCAGTAGCCACGCAGACCGCGTCACCGCTGATGGTCCCGGAAGCGATCCTCGGCCTGAAGGTGAAGCTGCAGGCGCTGGTGCTGTCGTTCCAGGACGGCTTCACGAGCGCGACGGTGGTGTTCCTCGCGTCGCTGTTCCTGGTGCTGCTCCTCAAGAAGCCGAAGGCGGCGGCGGGGGCTGCGGCGGGCGCGCATTGACGAGGAC
>JAYTZB010001722.1:0-2790 GCA_043742085.1 Polyangiaceae bacterium | reverse complement strand
AGAGGGAGACATGACGAGCTCCTCGAAGCGTGATCCCGGGACCAAGACGGCTGGCTCCACCATCGTGGTGGTCGGCGGGAGCGGCGGCATGTCGGGCCGCTACCGCGCCATCGCCGAGGAGCACGGCCTCGAGCTCCGTCATTTCGAGAACCGAGTGCCCAACGGAACGCGTCGCATCCTCGGGCGCGTCGCCGCGGTCATCATCATGGTGGGAATGGTCTCGCACTCGTTGCGCGACCAGGTGAAGGGCCTCGTCTCGGACGATGCGCCGGTCGTCTATCTTCGCTCGGCCTCCATCTCGGCGCTGCGCAACGCCGTCGACGCGCTCGAGACCTGAGGCCTCGAGCCCTTGTTCAGGCCTTCGCGTGCCCGAACAGCGGGCGCCACACCGGGCCGAGCCGACGCTCGTTGCGGTCGCGACCCTCGGCGCGCACGACGCGTGAAGACAGCATGAAGGCGACCGTCGCGAGCGTGAGCCCCGCGCAGATGTCGGCGAGGTAGTGCCAGCGCAGGAACATGGTGGCGAGGATGATCTGCGACGTGAAGAGCGCCGCGACCGGCCAGATGTAGCGATACGGCGCGTGAGCACGGTTCCGGAACGCGAACAGCGTGAGGAACGTCGGACACGCGGTGTGGAGGCTCGGGAAGATGTCGGTGCGGAGCGCGCCGTCGACGGAGCGAACGGTGCGCTCGACGAGCGGCCACCAGAAGCCGCCGGTGAGGGCGTGCTGGAAATGCCCTTCGAGGTGGAGATAGGGGCCGCGTCCCGGGACGAGCACGTAGAGCGTGTGTCCGACGCAGACGACGAAGAGCAGCCCGAACGACAGCTCGCTCGTGATGCGGAGGCGTCGCTCGAAGAGCGCCATCGGCACCACGAACAGACAGAGGATGAAGAAGTAGCTGTAATAGAAGAACGAGAACCACTCGGTGGTGCGCGGGGTGACGAAGCGGTCCCACGCCACGGACGGCTCGACGCCGAAGACCGCCAGATCGAGGCGATGGATCTGCGCGTCGAGCGTGAGGTGGCTCGCGGCGGGCAGGATGTAGTGGAGCTGCAAGAACGTGGCGATGACGCCGCCGATGAGCGCGACGCGGTAGAGGAGATCGCCGAGGAAGCGCAGGCGACCCGACCACGGCTTCGTGAGGACCTCGCTGCGCGCCACGAGCATGCACGCCCAGAAGACCGCGGAGTCGGCGAGCACCATCGTCACGGCAGTCCCCCGTCGCGGACCTGATCCGAGGAGCACCGCGAGGGTGAGGAACATCAGGTAGCTAGCGACCATCCAGTCCTGCGCCGCGAAGCGCGAGAGCGCACGGACGACGACGCTGGAACGCGCGGGACGGACGCGCTCGAGCGCGACACGGAGAGAGGCGAGGGGTGAGAGAAGCGTCTGGCTCATGCGGAGGGCTCCAGGGCGTCGTCGGGGCAGGGAGGCGGCGTACTATCGCCTGGTGTAGTCAGCGAGTGGTTCAACCACTTTCCCAATTCAGCAATGCGCATGCCGCCGCAGGACGACCACTTGGGGTTCCTCGCCTCGCGCGCGACCACTAGAAAGTGGCGTGATTCGCGTGCTCGCGCTGGCGCGGAGGGCGCGTAGCCGTACACGCCATCGCGTAGCCCGCTGCGCGACTGCGTCGCCGACTACGCAACGACCTCAGCCTTCCTCGGTCAGTCGATGGCCGTGTCGACGGCGGCCTCGAGGATCGCCACCGCCATCGCGTTGAGCGGCGTCGGCACGCCGTGGAGCGCGCCGAGCCGAACGATGACGCCGTTCCGCGCATCGAGCTCCATCGGCCGCCGGGCGAGGCGATCCGCGAGGAGCGAGTTGACCGAGTCGGGCGCCGAGGCGCGAAGGCGCTCGAGCACCTCGTCGGGCAGCGTCTCGGGGAGACGTGCGCCGACCGCACGACCGACCGCCATCGACTCGGCAGCAATCGCGCGCATCAGCGCGGCGGCCTTCTCGTTGCGCACGACGCCCGCGGGCTTCTGCGTCAGCGCATTGACCACGCCGGCGCTGTTCAGCGCGAGCTTGCGCCATGCGGCGCTCACCCAGTCATCGGTCGTTCGCGGCGTGAGCGAGGTGCCCGCGAACAACGCCACGAAGCGCTCGCCGAGCTCGCCGCTCGGTACCGTGATGTCGCCGTGTCGTCGCTGGCGGATGCGGCCCGGAGCTCTTCGTTCGGCGGGAATGTCGACGATCACGGGTAGCGTTCGCTCGCGAGCGACGAGGCCCGCGAAGCGCTCCAGGTGCTCGACGCCGTTCTGCACCACGGCCACGCACGTGGTGGCGCCCGCGAGGCGCTCGATCCAGCGCGCGGCGCCGGCGGAGTCGTAGGTCTTCGTCACGCTGATGACCCAGTCGACGACCGACGCTTCACGCGGGTCGACGAGCACGCGCGGCCTCGCCTCGAGGGCTCGTCCCTCCGGTACCTCGACGACGAGAACGTCGAAAGGCGTGCGCGCGCAGACCGTCACCGCGTTGCCCGGCACCTGCGCGAGCCACGCCGCGATGGTGCCGCCGATGGCGCCCGGGCCGATCACGGCGATCGAGGTTGTCATGGCCTCCTTCGTAGCATCCGGACCGCCAGAATTTGGACACCGCGTGAGCCAGCATGGTCCGATCGGGATGCCATGAAATCCTCTCGAACGAGCTTCCCCGGGTTGGTCAGCAGTGCGTTCACGGTCGCCTTGCTCTCGCTCGCGATGGAGCGTGTCGCGCTCGCCGACGAGACCGAAGCGATGCCGCCGTCCGAGGCCGTCGCGCCCGTCGCCGTCGCGCCCGTCGCGCC
>JAYTZB010001721.1:0-1510 GCA_043742085.1 Polyangiaceae bacterium | reverse complement strand
GCGACGCCGCCCAAGGCCGTGCCGTACCGCACGTGCTCCGGCAACATCTTCAGCGGCGTGATGAAGCCCGCCGAGAAGGCGACCATCCAGTTCTCGTGCGTGAAGAAGGAGCACGTCCCCGAGGGCACCGCCGTCATCGAGGCGGAGCTCCAGTCGGTCGGCTTTGCGGACGCGAGCGACAAGAAGGTCGACTTCTACTGGGCCAACAAGGACCTCACGCCCGACGCGCGCAAGAAGGGCGGCGCCAAGTAGCGACGGCGTTCGCCGTGCGCCCGCCGGCCGCGGACGCCGTCACTGCTGGAAGCAGATGAGCGGTGCGGTCGCGTCGCAGTGCAACGTCGTGGCGCCGCCGCCCCACTCGACATCGCTCGCGAAGCCGCTGCCGGTGGTAGCGGTGGCGTCTCCGGTCCCGTTCGTCCAGCCTTCGCAGTCGGAACCGCTCGCTGCGCCTCGCGCGTCGGTGCCGGTCCAGGGGTCCGGCGTCGCGGAGGCGGCGCCGCGCTCGTCGAGCATCTGCGAGGTCGGAGCCTCGCGCAGCGCTGCCTTCGACGAGAACACGAGGGTGTCGCGGGTCGAGTACCAGGGGCCCACGTCGCCGATGCGATCCAGCGCGTTGGTCGACGAGGTCGAGAGCCACGCGCGGTACGTACCCGCGAGCCCCGCGCCGGTCGCCGCGCTCTGGCAGTACATGTCGGCGGCATCCAGACCGCCGACCGCACCCGAGAAGCTCGCCGACGTGATGAACACGCGCTGGTGATCGGAGGACAGGATCGGCGTCGGGGTCTCCGTCGCGGAGACCGTCGGCGAGGAGCTCGCATGCGTCGACGAGGAGCTGCAGCCGCCATCGCCGTCGGAGCTCGAAGAAGAGTGGTGGTGATGATGATCGAAGGCCTGGACCGTCGCGGGCAGCAGCACCAGAGCGAGGACCGTGAAGCAAGCGCGTCGAAGCATGTCGCGCCCTCACGCAACTCGCGTGCCGTCCCTTCACCCCCAGATCATCGGGAAATCCAGGGGATCATGAATGGTCGTTCACAGCCGTAGCGCTGCCGGAGGCCACTACGGAGCCCTACGAACGGAAGCGATCGAACGTCTCGAGGACCAGGCCGGAGGCCGCGAAGGCGCCATCGACGGCGGCGACGAACGTCTCCGTGTCGGACGGCGCCCCGGCGAGCTTCGCGAGCGAGTCGGGTCGGTCGAGGAGCCGATCGACGTCGCCCATCGTGAAGGCATCGGGTGCCGTCGCATCGAGCTCGTGCCATTCGAGCGGCGCCGCTACCGTCGCACGCGGCCGCGCGCGTAGCGAGTAGGGCGTCACCACCGTCGCGCCTTCCCGGTTGCGCAGCCAGTCCACGAACACGCGCTCGCGACGGAGAGCGATGCGGAAGGCCATCGTGAGCTCGTCGGGATGGCGGGCTGCGAGGAGCGCGCCGACCTTCTGCATGGTGATGGCGATCACGTCCGAGGTCACCGTCGGCCGCACCGCAGCGACGACGTGGTAGCCCTTCGAGCC
>JAYTZB010001720.1:0-1652 GCA_043742085.1 Polyangiaceae bacterium | reverse complement strand
TGTTAATCGCGGGCTCATGAAGCCTTACTCGCTAGACCTGCGGGAGCGTGTTCTCGGCGCGCTCGATGCGGGGCAGTCCAGTCTGAAGGTGGCCGTGAGGTTCGGGGTCAGCGAAGCGTTCGTCCGCAAGCTGCGCATTCGGCGAGCGCAGCATGGACACTTCGAGTGGTTCCCACCGCCCGGTCGCGCGCGACTGCTGAGCGAGAAGGAGGAGGAGCGTCTGTGCCTGCTCGCACTCAAATACGCGGACGCCACGATCCCCGAGGTTCGTGCATTCGCGGAGGCGGAGCTGGGGCTCGTCATGAGCATCACCACGGTGGGCCGACGACTGCGTGAGATGGGAATGACGCGCAAAAAAAGTCGGTCCGGGCGTCCGAGGTGGATCGGCCCGACGTCCAAGCAAAGCGCCACGGCTTCTGGCGCCTGAAAACGCTGCGCCAGGCCGCTCGGCTCGTGTTTCTCGACGAGACTGGAATCCATCTGTCGATGACGCGCTCACACGCGCGAGCACCGGCGGGCGAGCGGGCCGTCGCCGCAGTGCCGAAGAACTGGGGCGACAGCATTACAGTCGTCGCCGGGCTCACGCTCGACGGCATCATCGCGCCGATGATGCTCCACGGCGCGATGAATGCTCGGGCGTTCGAGGCGTACGTCGAACAGTGCCTCGTCCCCGAGCTGCGCGAAGGGGATGTCGTGGTGATGGACAATCTCGCCGCTCACAAGAGGCCCGTCGTGTCCGAGCTCATCGAGCGCGTCGGTGCACGCGTGCTCTTCCTTCCGCCGTATTCGCCTGACTTCAATCCGATCGAGCCGAGCTGGTCGAAGTTCAAGGCAATCCTTCGAGCGCTCGCTGCGCGAACCACCGACGCTCTCCAGGACGGCGTACGAACCGCGCTCCGAGCCATCACCCCGAGCGACGCGAGAGGGTGGTTCTTACACTGCGGGCATCCCGTTCCATGAATCGGGCCGCCGCTCTAGGTCGCCGACCTTGCGCGCGGCGAGTGGATTGCGCAGTCGGCCAACGTGATCGTCGCGGGGCCGATCGGCACGGGCAAGACGCACCTGGCCATCGCGCTTGGCATCGAAGCCGCCCGCGGAAGGCGCCGCGTCCTCTTCGTCCGCGCCGCCGACATCGTACGCACGCTCCTCGAAGCGCGCGACGCGCGAGAGCTCGGCCGCCTCCAACGCCGTTTGCAGCAGGTCGACCTGCTCATTGTCGATGAGCTTGGCTTCGTGCCCTTCGAGCGCACCGGCGGCGAGCTGCTCTTCAATCTCCTCGCCGAGCGCTACGAGCGACGCAGCGTCATCGTGACCACCAACCTGCCCTTCGGCGAGTGGGTCAAGGTCTTCGGCGGCGACGAAAAGCTCACCACCGCACTCCTCGATCGGCTCGCGCACCACGCCACCGTGATCGCAACCAAGGGGAAGAGCTTCCGGATGCGGAAGAAAGAGGAGGTGAAAAAAGAAAAGGAGCCGGATGTGGAGACGCCGGCGAGCTTGCCGGCACGCGGTCGAAAGGCGTAGGAGTCAGGGGGCCGGGTGGATCAGTTTCCGAGCGGCGAAGTGGCTCAGTTTCCGACCGGTGCCATCAGTCCGGTCACAGTCACGATGCGTGCATCTGCTGCGTGCGCATTCCGAACCGCCGCATCTTC
>JAYTZB010001719.1:0-4624 GCA_043742085.1 Polyangiaceae bacterium | reverse complement strand
CGTGGTGCACACGCGCGAGCGCGCCGCGTGAAGCCGCGCGGGCCGTGATGCCGTCGTGCGCGTGCACCTCGTTCTTCAGGAGGTACTTCACGAGCGTCGGCACGAGCGTGCGCGACAGGAGGTACGAGGCCATGACCGAGAAAGCCACCGCCATGCCCATGGGCAGGAAGATGAACTTCGCCGGTCCCTCGAGGAACACCACCGACACGAACACGATGCTGATGCAGAGCGACGCCACGAAGGCCGGCACGGCGATCTGCTGCGCGCCGTCGAGGATGGCGCGCGTGAGCGGTTTGCCCATCGCGAGGTTGCGATGGATGTTCTCGATCTCCACGGTCGCGTCGTCGACGAGGATGCCGACCGCGAGCGCCAGGCCTCCCAGCGTCATCACGTTGATGGTCGCGCCGAGCGCGCGCATGCAGAGCAGCGCGACGATCACCGAGAGCGGGATACTCACCGCGATGATGATGGTGCTGCGCAGACTGCCCAGGAACAGCAGGATCATCGAGGCGGTGAGCAGCGCGGCGATGACGCCCTCTACCATGAGGCCGTCGATGGCGCGGGTCACGAAGGTCGACTGGTCGGAGAGCAGCTCGACGTCGAGGCCCTTGGGCGCCGACGCGCGGATGACCGGTACGAGCTCCTTCACGCGGCCCGCCACCTCGGTGGTCGACGCGGCGCCGGTCTTCATCACGCTGAGGACGACCGAACGCTTGCCGTCGCGCCGCGCGATGTTGGTCTGCACCGCGAAGCCGTCGTGGACGTGCGCGACGTCGCGCACGTAGACGGGGCGAGCGCTGGGCGACCCGGAGCGGATGGGGATGTCGTTGAGCGCCGCGATGGCCTCGGGGCTGCTGTTGAGGCTCACGCGATACTCGCGGTCACCGATCTTCGCGCCGCCGGTGGGCAGCGTGAGGTTCTGCGCGCTGATGGCGAGGTTCACGTCGGACGGCGACAGGCCGTGCGCGCGGAGAGCGCTCTCGTCGAGATCGACGGCGATCTGCCGGGCCTTTCCGCCGCTGGGCAGCGGAAAGCGCGTGCCCTGGATGACGCTGAGCATGGTGCGCACGCGCTGGTTCACGTGGTCGTAGATCTCGGACTCGCTGAGCGTGTCGCTCGAGAACGCGAGCTGGAGGATGGGAACGCTCGACGCCGTGTAGCGAAGGATGATCGGCGGGATCACGCCCGGCGGCATGCGACGGAGGATGGTCTGCGAGGCGGCGGTGACCTGCGCCATCGCCGCGGAGACGTCGGCGCCGGGGTGCAGGTAGAGGCGGATGACCGAGACACCATCGAAGCTGTCGCTCTGGAGCGTCTTGATGTCGCTGACGTTGCCGGCCAGCGAGTACTCGCTGAACTGCGTGATCTGCTGCTCCATCTGCTGGGCGGGGAGACCGCCGTACGTCCAGACGACGCTGATCACCGGGATGTCGACCTCGGGAAGGATGTCGGTGGGCGTCTTGCGAATGACGTAGCCGCCCGAGAGGACGAGCAGCAGCGCCATGACGATGAACGTGTAGGGCCGCCGGAGGGCGAGGCGAACGATCCACATCAGAAGCTCCGTTTTAGTTGACCGTCTCGTCTAGTAATCGATGCGCCGATGCCGCCGCGGACGCGGCGGCAGAGCGTGCGTCAGGGACGCGCGCTCTTGCGGCTCGTGCTCGTCTTGCCGGTGGCGCTCGCCTTCGATGCCGGACGCGGTCGTCGGGCAGCGGGCGTGGGGGCACCGGGGGCGGTGATGCCGAGCAGCGCGAAGCCCCCATCTGGAAGCCGTCGCAGGATGTCGAGATCGTCGTGGATCCGCGCCTGGGTGAGCGAGCCTTCGACGAACGCGAAGAGCGTCTTCGCGTCGGACGCGGGATCTCCGGCGCGCATGTCGCCCGCGGCCTGCGCGTCGCGCAACGCACTCTCGAGGTAGCGCCGGTAACTGAAGAGGACTTCCTGAACCTTCGCCGCGATCTCCGGGAGGCTCTGGATGCACTCGGTGGCCACGGAGTTGTGGAAGCAACCGAGGATGCGTCCGTATTTCGCCTGCACCTCGGTCTGTCGCTGGAGGACGTGCGCGAAGTAGCCCTGCAGCCGCTCGAGCGGCGGGACCGACGGCGAGAAGACGCGGTCGAGCCCGACGCGGCGGTTCTGCCAGTGCGCGTCGAGCGCGGCGACCATGAGCTCGTCCTTGCCGGAGAAGAAGTGGTAGAAGCTGCCCTTCTTCACGCCGGCCTTCTCGCAGATGGCGTCGACGCCGACGACGCCGTAGCTGGCGGGCCAGACGAGGCTGATCGTGGCGTCGATCAAGCGCTCGCGCGCGTCGCTGGTGCGGCCCATGGCAGGACCATAGTTGACCGATCGTCTCGTGTCAACCCGGCGCGGCGCGTGAGGCGGTCGACCGCTATGCTCCCGGCATGCGCGCCCCTTCCCTCGCCTTCTCTCTCCTCGTCGTCGCGTCCGTGGCATCGGCGCTCGCAGCGTGCGGCTCGAGCAGCTCGCCGGCGACCGGGACGACCGACGGCGGCGCCGCCAGCAGCGGCGGCACCAGCGGCAGCACCAGCGGCGGCACCGGCGGTGAGGATGGCGGTGACCCGGGCGTCATCGGCGGCGATCGACCCGTGACCGTCCACGTGCCTGCGAGCTACGTCCCGGGCACCGCGGCGCCGCTCGTGATCCTGCTCCATGGCTACGGCGCATCGGGCGCGCTCCAGGACCTCTACTTCGGGATGACGGCGGTCTCCGACGCGCGCGGCTTCCTCTACGCGTTCCCGGACGGCACCGTCGACAGCGACGGCAAGCACTTCTGGAACGCCACGGACGCGTGCTGTGATCTCCACGGCACCAAGGTCGACGACTCCACGTACGTGAGCTCGCTCATCACGCAGATTCAGGCGCGCTACAGCGTCGACCCCAAGCGCATCTTCCTCGTCGGTCACTCCAACGGCGCCTTCATGTCGTACCGGATGGCCTGCGACCATGCCGACCAGATCGCCGCCATCGCGAGCCTCGCGGGAGCGATGTTCTCGGACGTGAGCAAGTGCGCTCCCAGCCAGCCGGTCAGCGTCCTCCAGATCCACGGCACCGCCGACGACACCGTCCGCTTCGACGGCGACCAGATCGCCGGGCAGGGCTATCCGGGCGCGAAGACCACGGTGGCGGACTGGGTGACCTTCGACGGCTGCAGCACGACCGCCGACACGTCGGCGCCGCCGCTCGACCTCGATACGCGCCTCGCCGGCGCCGAGACCACGGTCACGAAGTACGCGACCGGCTGCAAGCCCGGCGGCCATGCCGAGCTGTGGACCATCGCAGGCGGCGCGCATCTCCCTTCACTGACCGCGTCGTTCAGCACGAGCGTCATCGACTTCCTCTTCGCGCATCCGAAGCCGTGATACATTTTTCGACGTGAAACTGCGGCGTCACCGGACCGCGCTCTCGTTCGGCGTGGTGGTCGTGCTCGCCGTCGTGGTCTCGTGTCGCGAGCCGACGCAGATCACGGTGGTCATCCGCACGAGCGAAAAATGCGGCGACCTCTCCGGCGCGGAGATCGTGGTCGGGCCGACCCAGCAGGAGACGCAGGCTCGCTTCGCGCAGAAGTTCACCGCTGCGCAGAGCCACGACTGTGACGCGACCGGCCTGATCGGCACGCTGGTGGTGACGCCGGGCGGCGCGGGCGGAACCATCGTGGTCGCGGCGGGCGTCCGCGTGGGCGGCGCCCCGGCGCCCGATCCCGCGGAGTGCGCGACGGAAGCCCACAAGGCGAGCTGCATCGTTGCTCGACGCAGCTTCTCGTTCCTCGATCACACGTCGCTCACGCTGCCCATCGAGCTCGATCCGCTCTGCGTCGGCCAGGCGTGCGACCCCGCGAGCACGTGCTTCAAGGGCAGCTGCGTCGATGCGACCGTGACCTGTGTCGGCTCGGATTGCGGGCTCCCGCAAGAGCATCCGGGCACCGGCAGCGGCACCGACGCCAGCTCGTCGGACGGCGCGTACGACGACGCTCTCGACGGAATGTCCTTCGACGACGTGACCGACACCGGCACCGGTATGGACGCCACGATGGTCACCGACGCCAGAGCCGACGCCGAAGCCGGCGCCGACAGCGGAGACTCAGGGCCGACGATGATCTGCAACGCGCAGTTAGGGAACTCGGCCTCCTGCGAGCCGAGCACCGGCCATGGCTCGACGGTGCCGACGCCGGGCCCATGCGGCGGCGCCGCCTCGCCGGGCGCCGTATGCTGCAGCTGCACCTGCCCCAACGGGGGCGTCGTCGACTGCATCACCTCCTCGATGGCCGGCGCCTTCTGCCGCACCAGCTGCCAGTGAGCCTGGTTGCGCTCGTGCCGGTCGCGAGCGCGATGGAGCCCGAGTGCGAAGCTTCGTTGCAGAAGCTGCGTGCGCGCGGCATCAAGGTGCGGGTCTTCCGTGGTGCGTCGGCCATCGATCAGGTGCGGAGCACCATGGCGCACGACGCGCTCGCCGACGGCTTCACCGAGCTCCTCTGGGTGGATGCCGACATCGCCTTCGAGCCTTCGGACGTCGACCTCCTCCTCTCGCACGACCAGCCCGTCGTGTGCGGCATCTACCCGAAGAAGGGGGCGCGCGCCTTCGCGTCTCGCCTGCTCCCCGAGACGCG
>JAYTZB010001718.1:0-3117 GCA_043742085.1 Polyangiaceae bacterium | reverse complement strand
GGCGGCGCGACGCGGACCAGCTCCGCCGCCAGCACCGAGGACGGCTCGTGGGCGATGCCGGCGAGCGCGCAGTGCGCGAGCGTCTCCGCCTGCTCGCGGAGCACCCGCAGCAGGCGCGGGTGCCCGTGGCCGAGCCCGGCGACGTACCACGACGCGTTGCCGTCGATGTAGCGCGTGCCGTCCGCGTCGTAGAGCGACGAGCCCTCCGCGCGCGCGACGACGATCGGGTCCGTCTTCTCCCACACGTCGATCGGCGTGTAGGGATGCCAGACGTGCGCCCGGTCGAGGCGCACGACGTCGTCGCGCGAGAGGGTCGGCTTCACGTGTCGGTCGTCAGCAAGATGTCACTTCTTGGGGGCGCCAGCGTCCTTCGCGGCCGCCGGCTTCGCGCCTGCGTCCGCGGCGGGCGCGCCGGCATCTGCGCCGGCCGACGGCATCGCCATCGACATGTCCATCGGCGCGTCGTGATCGACCTTGATGGTGCGCGTCGTGGAGTTCCACGGGCCCTCGATCAGCTTGTTCGTGCCATCCATCAGCTCGACCTTGAGCGTGTACGACCCGTTCTGGAGGTTGTCGATGTAGAGCGGCGTTCCGAACTTCTCGACGTGGCCCTCGATCGGCTTGTCGATGCCGGGGCCGCTCACGGTGACGTGGACGTGCTCCTTGCCCTCGGCGAGCGTCACGTTCGCGACCTGGAAGTCGACGAGCACGTGGTTCGCCATCTCGCCGTTGTAGTCGCCCTTGGGGCGGCTGAAGATCAGCATCGGCTTCTTGGTCGGGTCCGCCTTGGCGGCCGTCGCGTCCTTCTTGCCGACCCAGAACGGCACCACGGTGAGCGCGTCCTTCGTCTTCACCGACTCGTGGTTGGCGCGGCTCGGGAACGCCACGAGGACGTGCATGCCCTCGGCGAGCGCCTCGCCGGCGGCGAGCTCGTTGAGACGCACGGGCTCCTTCGTGTCGTAGATGGCCTTGTACGGCTTGTTGTCGAGGATCAGGTGGACGTGGCTCGAGCCCTTCGCGGTCTGCCAGTTCTTGACGTCGAGCTTCACTGCGAACTCACCGGCCTTCGCGGCGTCGATGACTTGATCCTTCGCGGGGGCGCTGATCTTCACCGTGGGCGTCGGCGCTGCGGGATCGGGGCTCGCTGCGCCGGGGGTGATGGTGACCGGCGGCGCGGGCGCCTTCGTCGGCTGCGTCGACGCGGGCGGCGTGGTCGAGAGCGGCGCGGCCGAGGCGGACGCGGGCGGCGGCGGCGGGGGCGGCGGCGGCGGAAGGTTGTCGTTCCCACCACCGCACGCGTACGCCGATGCGGACGCGACGAGAAGGAAGGCGACACAAGGAAGAGCGAGGCGAGCGTGCGGGCGGTGGCGCTGGTGCATGGTGGCGCGACCTTTCCACCGGCTGGCCACGGGCTGCAAGGGCCACTTGACGCGGGCTCTGCCTGGCGCGCACGCTACATGCCGTATGCCGCACCGGGAGCGCTATCTGTTCGTCTGCACCAACCGCCGCGAGGAGGGCAATCCCAAGGGATCCTGCGCTCAGAAGGGCAGCGAGGAGATCGTGAAGCGGCTCAAGGGCGCCCTCCTCGAACGAGGCCTCGCGAAGACCGTGCGTGCCTGCTCGTCGAGCTGCCTCGACCTCTGCGAGGTCGGCGTGTCGATGGTGCTGGAGCCCGATCACGTGGTCTACGGAAACGTCACCCTCGACGACGTCGACGCCATCGCGGACGGCGTGAAGAGCGGCACCATCGTCGAGCGCCTCGTCATCGCGCCGCTCCAGCCTGCCCCGCCGGCCAAGGGCGCCTGATGGGCTTCGGCTTCGAGATGCGGGAGTCGTTCTCGGGGAGCTACTACCGGCTCGAGGAGCCGCTCCGCGATCACGCCATGCGCATCTCGCTCCGTCTCGGCGTCGACGGCATGCGCCGCTTCCTCCGCGAGCGGAAGGTCGACGCCTCGGGGACCATATTCGCGGAGCAGCTCGCGGAGCGCGCGCCCGAAGGCGTGTCGCTCTACGGCACGCTCACGATGAAGCTCTTCGACGAGAAGCGCATTCCCTACGACCTCGCGTTCGAAGGCGATGACGGCCGCACGTGGCGGCTGCGCGGGCAGCGCGACTTCTTCGTGCACGACGCCGTCGACTCGCTCACCATCTTGCCGGCGAGCCTGTACGACGATGCCGGCCGCGAGGCGGGACGCGCGCTCCTCCGGTTCGATCCCAAGACGGAGCTCCCGGCGCTCGTGAAGTCGTTCCGACCGCGGGTTCGCCTGCCGCGACTGTCGGGAGGGAAGGCCTGATCATGGAGCGTCTCGTCGCTGCGAGCACCGCGATCCTCGTCGTCGACGTCCAGGAGAAGCTGGCCGCTGCGATGCCCGAGGCCGCCATGAAGGAGCTCCTCAAGAACGCGAGCATCCTTCTCGAGGCGGCGGACGCGCTCGGTGTTCGCGTGGTCGCGAGCGAGCAATATCCGAAGGGCCTCGGCCCGACGGTGACCGCGCTCGCCAGCAAGCTCGGCGAGATGGGCGTCAAGCCGCTCCCCAAGATGGCATTCGACGCCTGCTCGGAGCTCACCATCTCTCGCGCGCTCGCCGGCTCGAATGCGCGGAGCGTCGTCGTGCTCGGCATGGAGGCGCACGTCTGCGTCTTCCAGACGGCGCGTGAGCTCGTGAAGCGCGGCTACGCGACGTACGTCGTGGCCGACGCGGTGGCGTCGCGGACCGAAGAGAATCGCCGCATCGGCCTCTCGCTGTGTGAGCGCGCAGGCGCCGTCGTCACGTCTACCGAGGCGGTCGCGTTCGACTTGCTCGAGCACGCGGGCACGGGCGCCTTCAAGGCGCTCTCGAAGCTGCTGCGCTGAGCGAGACATTCTGACAAACGCTTCGTCGGAATGGCATGAGCTCTTGACGGGTTGTCGAGGCGTGACAACATGGATGCTGTGATTGACGACCTGTCAGGGCCCATTGACAACAAGTCTGAACCGGCTCGCCGCCCCGACGGCAGCATCGAGGAGGGGATCACGGTGCTCGTCGTGGATGACGAGCGCTCCAACGTGGAGTCCCTCGAGAAGATTTTCCTCAAGGAAAACATGCGTGTGCTCGTGGCCAATGACGCCAAGCACGC
>JAYTZB010001717.1:0-2191 GCA_043742085.1 Polyangiaceae bacterium | reverse complement strand
GTCGCGCCCGAGCGCTGGTGAAGCCCGTCGATGTTCTGCGTGACGACCGCGGTGCCGGCGCGCTCCCGCTGCACGTCCGCGATGATGCGATGGCCGTCGTTGGGATCGCATGCGGCCACGGCGGCGCGCCGCTTGTCGTGGAAGTCCCAGACCTTCTCCGGGTCCTTCACGAACGCGCGCTGGCAGGCGTAGTCCTCGTAGTCGTACTCGGTCCACATGCCGCCCTTGCCGCGGTAGGTGGGGATGCCGCTCTCGGCCGAGAGGCCGGCGCCGGTGAAGAAGAGGATGCGCTCGAACTCGGCGAAGCGCGGCGTGGTCATGGCTTGGGATCGGGCTTCTGCCGGCGGAAGACCACCGTCCGTCGTGAAGCCTTGGGCGGGAGGTTCTTCACCTGCGGCGCGGTGAGCAGGATCCTCTCGAGCGGGCGCGCGGGCACGATGCGCGGCGCGCCGTCGAGCGACCACGCGGGCCCGTCCGTGAGCGGATAGACGAAGGGCTCGGTCGGCGCGACGCCCACCACGACGATCGCGTCCTCGCCCTTGCGACCGAGGACCTCCACGCCGGTCGGCAGCTCGGTGAGCGCCTCGAGCGTGGTGGGCGTGAAGTTGTCGCGACCGAGGCGACGCGCGAGCGCGAAGAGCTGCGTCATGCCCTTCAGCGCATTGGGATCGTTCGCGCTGTGCATCGCGAAGAGCCAGAACGGGAGCTTCGAGCGAGCCATGCCGCCGACGGCCTCCGAGCCGGCCTCGGTCCGCCACTTCTGCACGCCGGAGAAGACGCACGTTGATTCGCGCATCGTCACGTCGAGCGGCGGATCGCAGTACGAGTACGTATTTTCCGGCGTTTCGGGGATCAACGCGTTCGGGGTCTCGAACGAGAGCGTGGCGACGCGCGCCTCCGGGTCGGCAGCGACGTCCGGCGCCACGGCCGTGTTGATGGTGCCCTCGGGGATGAGGCTCGCGATCAGGACCTGCTTGGCATCCCATGCGTGATCGGTGGCCGGCACGTTCGACCCGGCGATGACGATGGCGTGGGCTCGTGCGATCTCGCGCAGGCCCAGCATGCCGCCGATGCCCGCGGCGGGAGCCACCATCACGACGAGCTCGCCCTGCCCTTCGCGCGACACGAGCACGGTGCCGTCGGCCTGCGCGCAACGCGCGAGCGTACCGGCGACGTCGGTGAAGGCCATGACGCCGCCCTTCATGCGGAGTCCGAGCTTGTCGCCGGGCACCGAGCTCATGGCGAGGATGCAGCTCTCCTTCGGGACGTCGACGACGACGAACGGCGTCTTCGAGCTGCCGACAACGGTGGTGCGGAAGCCGGCGGCGGAGAGCGACGCGCGATGCGGCCAGCTCTCGAGCCATGGTCCGCTGGCTGCGGCGGCGGGATAGCGCTTGGCGTCGATCCACGCATCGAGCGATGCGTCGCTGCACGCGTCGTCGGCGCGGAGCGTGGATGCCGGCTTGAACGGCGCGAAGGCGAAGGCGCGCGAGCCGCCGAGCGTCGCGGCGTCGGCGCGCATGAGCAGCACGCCACCACCCGCTGGGACGTCGGCCGCGAGGCCGATGCGCTCCGACGCGCACGTGCAGAAGAGGACCGGGCTCGCGTTGGGAGCTGCGGGCGCGCCGGCCCCTCGCGTGATGCGGATCGGTGGATCTCCGGTGGCGAGCGCGACGAAGCATCCCGGCTCGACGGTGACGTCGAGCGAGCCCGCGGACGCCGGCGCCGACGTATCGACGGTGGCGAACCCGAGCGCCCGGAAGGGCTCGCCGATCCTCGCGACTTTGTCGCGCCGTCCCATCTCGCGCGTCGCGAGCATGCCGACGAAGCCGACGAGCGCGATGACGGGGATGGCGATTGCGCCGAGCCTCAGGTAGCGCGATCGCGTCTTGGTGGACTCCCTCCGCGCGACGGTGTCGAGCTGCGCGACGCGACGGGCCCTCGCCTCCTCGTCCTGGCGGCGCGAGCGCTCGTGCTCCGGATGTCGTCCTTTGAGCACGGATAGCGCGCGCTCGACCTCGGCGAGGTCGTCGGGCTTACCCTTCGGCTTGGGCGGGTCGGGCATGGTGCGCCCGCCCAAGATACGTCACTGGAGGCGCGGCGGAAGCTTGTGAAGTCCGACAGGCTCGGGGATCGCTTCCGAGCTGTCTCCCTCTGCGGCGTCCAGCTCGAGGAACGGGCCGCCCCACTC
>JAYTZB010001716.1:0-2767 GCA_043742085.1 Polyangiaceae bacterium | reverse complement strand
GCAGGGCGTTCCGGACCCGCAAGGCGGCTCGTCAGAGAAACCAGAAGAGAAACCAGATATGCGACACTGATCGGGATGCGCCGCTTCATCGTCTCGCTGTCTCGATTCCTCGCGCCGTCCGCGCTGCTCCTGCTCTCGACCACGCCGGCCTCCGCGCAGGACGCGACGCCTCCGCCGCCCGCGCTCGCTCCGCCGCCGCCGCTCGATCCCAACGTGCCCGGCGCGCAGCCCGGCGATCCGAACCAGCCCGGGCAGACCACCACGCCGGAGCAGGCCACTACCGCCAAGCTCGACGAGGCGGAGCGCGACGACAACGGCCGCAAGTTCGAGCTCGTCTGGTTCGACGCGCATCTCGGCGGGTCGTACATCGACATGCGCCAGTTCTCGTCGTCGACGTTCCAGATCGAGAAGGCGAGCTCCGCGGGGCCGATGGTGTCGCTCGGCGCGGGCCTGCGCCTCGTCATTCTCGTGCTGGGCGTCCGTGCGAAGTACAACGCGCTCTCCGCCTTCAACATGTGGCAGGTCAACGGCGAGCTCGGGTTCAAGATCCCGATCGGCAAGGTCGATGTGCTCATCGGGGGGCACGGCGGCTACTCGTTCGTGGGCAGCCTCGGCGACGGCGCGGTCGCATCGAATTCCGGTGGCACGCCGACCAACACGGACGCCGTGAAGATCCGCGGATTCAACGCTGGCCTCGATTTCGCGATCGACTACTACCTCACCGACACGTTCTCGATCGGCGGCGGCGCCTTCGCCGATTTCCTCTTCTTGAACCGCCCGCCCGTCGACAAGCCCGCGGGTCTCACCGCGCAGCAGTCGGCGGCGCTCGACAACGAGCCGCTCTACAAGGACTCCGGCACGAGCGCCGGCCTCCAGCTCGGCGGGGCCCTGCGCCTCGGCGTGCATTTCGGTCTGTGAGCGTAAAAGCAGCTCGTTTGTAAGCGATCCGCGCGCGCGCTAAGCTGCGCGCGTGCTGTCGTGGATACGCTGGATCGCGCCGTCGCTCGTGCCGGCGCTGCTGGTCCTGGCGGTCGTCTACTTCAGCGACCGCCGGCGTGAGCCGCTGCCGCTGGTGCTCCTCGTCTTCGCGCTGGGCGGGGTCGGCAAGGGCGTGACCTACTACGCCGAGCTCCGGGCGTCGGCGTGGACCAGTCTCGACATGACCGCGCAGGTGGCGGGCAACACCGGCTCGCTCCTCTTCCTGTTCGGCTTCGCCGCGCCGATCCGCGAGGCCTCGAAGGTCGCCGCGATGTGGCCCGCCTTCCGCTCCAAGCACTTCGACGAGCCGGTCGACGGGCTCGTGTACGCATCGGCTGCGGCGCTCGGCTTCGCGTGCATCGAGAACGCCATCACGCTGCGCGGCAATCCCATCGGCTGGATCTGGATCGCGCGGACCGCCGTCGCGCTCCCGGCGCACGTCTTCTTCGCTTGCATGTGGGGCTACGCGCTGGGACGCGTGAAGACCATCAAGCGTCCGGGGCCGCTCTTTCCCGTCGCATGGCTCATCGCGACGGCCGCGCACGGCCTCTACTCGCACCTCGTGTACGGTCGCGGCCCGGGCGCGCTCGTCGGAACGCTGCCGCTCCTCCTCGCGATGGCGATGGTCACGGTCTTCGCGGCGCGGGATCTCCATGCGCGAGGCGCGCGCTCGTCGCGGAGCTCGGTGCTGCTCGAGCGCGTGTCCTCGCTCTACATCTCGGGGCCGCCGAGCCTGCAGACGGTCCGCGACGTCCTCCGTCGCGAGGGTCAGCCGATCACGCTGCGGTGGATCGTCTTCGGCGCGCTCGTGACCGTGGGCGCCATGACGGCGGGGCTCGCGGCTTCCGTGGCCTTCGGTCACTGGGCGCACGTCGACTTCTCGCTGGTCGACGAGCACGACGTCACCACGACCGCTCCGGTCGCGCTCCTGGGCGCTGGCCTCCTCGCCGCATTCCCGTTCAGCGGGTATCTCATCGCGAAGGCCTCGAACCTGCCGACGCTCCTTGAGCCGGCGCTGGCCTCCGGGCTGGCCATCCTCTTCATGCTGGTGCTGCTGGGGCTCGCCGCCCCCGTGGCCCTCGTGTTCGCGCTGGCGTTCTCGCCGATCGCGTGGGGATTGGCCTGCGCGGGCGCCTGGGTGGGCCGTCCGGCGCGGTAGGCCGGGCCGGTACCCTTGACTTTCACGGGGTCCCCCGTAAAGTGCGCGGTCCCTAGCCCCCTTTCCCGGGCTTTTGTAGAGGATTTCCGCCGTGGCCAACCACCCGTCCGCCGAGAAGCGCAACCGCCAGCGTGTCAAGCGCACCATCCGTAACCGCGCCGTGTCGAGCACGGTCCGTACGCTCGTCAAGAACGTCCGCACCGCCCTCCACGCGAAGGATGCCGCCGCTGCCGCCAGCGCGCTGAAGATCGCGATCGTCGGGCTCGACAAGGCCTCCACGAAGGGCGTCCTTCATCCGAAGGCGGCTTCGCGCACGATTTCTCGGCTCTCCGCGCAGCTGCACAAGCTCGGCGCCGCCAAGTAAGACACGCCCACGCTCGCGCCGGTGTTGACCGATCCCGACGCGAGCAGGGATCGAGCGCACGCTGCGCGCGAGGCGCTCGTCGGCAAGACGATCGCCGGCCGCTACATCCTGCGCGGCCTCCTCGGTCACGGCGGCATGGGCGCCGTGTACGAGGCGGAGCACGTCGGTCTCGGCAAGCGCGCCGCGATCAAGTTCGTCGATCCGGAGTTCGCGACCGACCAGAAGGTCGTCGCGAGGTTCGCGCGCGAGGCGCGAGCCATGAGCGC
>JAYTZB010001715.1:0-6575 GCA_043742085.1 Polyangiaceae bacterium | reverse complement strand
AGGCCGGGCACCCGCGCGCGCACCGCGGGGGGCGCCTCGCGGTCGAACACCTCGAGCTTCTCGAGAGCGGTCGGATAGTCGCCGAGCGCCTCGAACGCGCGTCCCTGGTTGTAGAGCAGCGCGGGATCGCTCGAGAGCTCGTACGCGCGCTGGTAGAGGACCACCGCGTCGGCGTAGCGATCCTGGTCCATGAGCACGTCGGCCGCGCTCTTGAGATGCGCGGCCTCGCTCTTCTGGTTCTCGGTCTTCGCGGCCTCGGTTCGCTGCCGAGGGTCGGCCTTCTTGCTCTGGGCATGCGCGGAGCGACCAGCGAGCAGCAGCAGAACCGATACGAGCACGAAGCCCGCGAAGCGCCGAGCCAGCTTCATATGTGCTTGGGGAGGCGCGGCGGATCGGGTGCGGCAGGAGGAGGAGCGGGAGCTTGCGGTGCGTGCGCGGTCGGTCGCGGGCGCGCGGCGGGTCTGCTCCTCGCTGCTGCTGCTGCCGATGCGCTCGCGGCCACCGCGGCGCTGGTCGCGGGATCGGTGGCGTCGGCGGTCGTCGTGGTCGGATTCGGCGTCGGGCTCGATGCGGTGACGGCCGCGACGGGAGAAGGCGGGGGAGGCGCGGGAAGCGGGGGAGGCGCGGCCGCGGCCCCGCGCGCGGTGACCACCGCATCGGGCGTGGACGAGGTCAGCGTCCCGCGTTGATAGAGGATCCCGCCCGCTGCTCCGAGCAAGATCGCAGCTGCGGGCATGAGGAGCCAGGACTTGCCCCAGCTCCGTCGCTCCGACTTCGTCTCCCACGATGCGTGCGTGCGCGCGTCGCGGACGTGCTCCGCGTGGACGGGACCCGAAGGCACTGATCGCGCCGCGCGACGAGGAACGGATTGCGGAGGCAGCCGCGCGATGACGGACGTGATCGGCTCGAAGTCGCCGTAGCCGATGAGGGCTTCGCGCAGCTCGTCGGCGGACTGGAAGCGCTTCGCCGGATCCTTCTGGAGCGCCTTCATCACGGTGGCGACGAGCGAAGGCGGAAGGTCCGGTACGAGCGCCGTGGGCGGTCGCACCGGCTCGCTCACGATCTGCGCGATGACCGAGCGCGCGTCACCGTGATACGGCGTGCGGCCGGTGAGCAGCTCGTAGAGGATCACGCCGAGCGACCACAGGTCACTTCGGTGATCGACCTTCGAGGCCGAGCGGATCTGCTCCGGCGACATGTAATCGACGGTCCCGAACACGGCATCGGGCGCAGTGAGCCTGCGCGCGCTGTCGGAGATGTCCTTTGCGATCCCGAAGTCGAGGATCTTCAGGAGCTTCCGATCCGTGAGCACGCCCAGCTCGGTGAGGAACAGGTTCTCGGGCTTGAGATCGCGATGGACGATCCCCATCGCGTGGGCCTCGGCCATGCCGGAGCAGGCCTGACGGACGTAGTCGACCGCGAGGTCGATTGGCAATCTGCCCGATCGCGAGAGCTCGGCACCCAGATCGTGCCCGATGAGCAATTCCATCGTGATGTAGGGCTGACCGGACGGAAGCCAGTCGACGTCGTAGACGCGCGCGACGTTGGGGCTCCGGAGCTGCGCGGCGGCGCGCGCCTCGCGCTCGAAACGCGTGACACATCCGGGATCTCCGGCGAGCTCGGGCTTCAGGATCTTGAGCGCGAGACCCTGACGCAAGCCGACGTGCTCGGCCTCGTAGACGATGCACATCCCGCCTTCGCCGAGCTGGCGCAGCAGGTGGTACTTGCCCGCGATGGTCTGGCCTTGCGCGATCGGGAGCGCAGGGCCGGAAAGCGGCGGCTGGGAGTTCGCGCCCACGTACGCCAAAGGTTAGCCCCCGCGCTCGATTCTGAACAGCAACCTTGGGCTCGAACGTGCGCGCATGTGCGTGCGTTGCGTTCGGCCCTCAGGCGGTGTGACGGAGCTTGTCGCGCAGCGCGCGATCGATCTCCTCGGCGGTGATCGGTCGGGAAAGATGTAGGTCGAAGCCCGAAGCGAGGATGCGCTCGCGGATCCCGTGCTGGTTGCCCCACGTCAGCACGACGCATACGCGAGGACGCTCGACGATCGACTTGAGGAGCCCGAACGCCGAGCCGTCACCGAGCACGAGATCGGTGAGCAGCGCGTCGAGGTGATGCGTTTGCGCGAGCGTACGCGCCTGCTCGCAGGAGTGCGCGCGTAGGACGTCCCAGCCGCGACTGGCGAGCGTCAGCTTCAACAAAGCCGATCGTTCGCCGTCGTCGAGAACGGCGAGGACCAGCGGTCGACGCTCGGGTGCAGTCATTGGCTCTACAGGAACGTAGCGAGAGCCGTGCCTGCGGCCATGCGATCGCGTGCCGGCGCCGCGTCGCCGAGGCTTCCCGCCACAGGTGGCGACGGTGCTGCGCGGCGGGTCTCGCACACGCTGGAAACCCCTCTGTTTCCCGATGGCCCGCGGCCTGCAGCCTCGCTGCTCGTGTCGATCCAAAAACCCATGCCGGAGCTTCGATTCTCGGAGAGCGACCGCTCGCAGGCGCGTGTGCCTGGTCCCCTGGATCTCACCCGTTGCTTCCTGCCGGAAGCGCTCGCGGGGCTGGCTCCGATCCGCGCGCTGGGCACGGAGGACCGACGCTGCCTCAACCAGATCCGCGCGTGCAGTTATCTCCATCTCTTCGATGCGTTCGAGACGTCGGTCGCATCGGTCGCTCGCCAGCGCGCGCGCACCGATGTCGAGGTGCGTGAGGTCCTCGGCCCGCTCCTCAGCCTCGACAACTTCGATCATCACGAGATGTTCTCGGCGTTCGGGACCGATTTTGCCGCGGTTTTTCCGGTGCAGCCGCGCCTCGTGCCCCTGCCCGACGATTTCGTGCGGACGCTCACGCTCGCTGCGCCGCTCTCGCTCCTCGTGCTTGCCCTGCACTTCAAGCTGGTGACGCAGCAGCACTACCTCGCGTGCGTGCGCGGCGACGAGAGCCTCGAGCCGCACTTCGTGCGGCTGCTCAAGGACCACTGGGGCGTGGAGTGCGGCGCGGGTCACGCCTGCAGCTCGGCGCTCGGCATCCAGCAGGCCCTCGGGCATGCACTCCCGGGGCGCGTGCCGGCGGGTCTGCGCGACTACCGCCTGCTCGTGTTCTCCTGCGACGACGTCTTGCGACGGCAGGCCGAGCTCGACGTCCAGACGCTCGAGGAAGCGCGCGGCAAGCCGCTCTCGCCGGTCGACCGCATCGCCGTGGTGATCGCGCAGGTCGCCGCGCACCGAAAGACCTTCCTCACCGTCGGCATCGTGAATGCGGCGTTCGTCTATGCCATGCGCACGCTCGGTCCGACGGCGCCTTCCATGCTCGCGGGTGTGGTCTCGGCGCTTTCGGCCCGCTAAAAGCGTGGCGTCGCAGCACGCTGTGCCCGCTTGCCCCGGTCGGGGCAATTTGCGACGCGCGGAGCCCGTTTACCACCAAGCCCCGTGGCGTTCGCGTGCGGCATACAACCTGCACCGCTGAGCTCCGCCATGACAGAGCGGCAAATCCTTGTGGTCGACGACGAGCAGGAGACCTGCGATCTCCTCGAGATGGTCCTCAAGCGCGAGGGGTACGCCGTGACGACGAGCACGTCGGCGCAGCACGCTCTCGAGCTGGTCGGAGTGCAGGACTTCGATCTCGTCCTCACCGACCTGACGATGCCCGAGATGGGCGGCCTCGAGCTGTGCGAGCGCGTGCTCGGCACACGTCCGAACGTGCCCGTCGTCGTGATCACGGGGCAGGGAAGCCTCGAGAGCGCGATCGGCGCCATCCGCGTCGGCTCGTACGACTTCATCACGAAGCCGGTCGATCCGAAGCTGCTCGTCGTGACCGTGGCCCGCGCCATCCAGCATCGCGGTCTCGAGGACGAGGTGAAGCGCCTGCGTTCGTTCGCGCCCGTCGAGGACGCAGCGCTCGAGAACATCGTCGGCATGAGCTCGGCGATGCGGCACGTCTTCGGGCTCGTCGGCCGCGTCGCCGACAGCGATGCCGGCGTCCTCATTCACGGCGAGACGGGCACCGGCAAGGAGCTCATCGCGCGCGCCATCCATGATCGTAGCCGTCGCAAGGACGGGCCGTTCGTCGCCATCAACTGCGCATCGATCCCGGCGAACCTCCTCGAGAGCGAGCTGTTCGGCCACGAGCGCGGCGCCTTCACCGACGCCAAGCAGCAGCGCATGGGTCTCTTCCTCCAGGCGAGCGGCGGAACGCTCTTCCTCGACGAGATCGGCGAGCTGCCCCTCGAAGTGCAGCCCAAGCTCCTTCGCTCGCTTCAGGAGCGCAAGGTGCGTCCCGTCGGCTCGAACAAGGAGACGCCGTTCGATGCGCGCGTTCTCACCGCGACGAATCGCGTGCTCGAGGACGAGGTCTACGAGCGCCGCTTCCGCGAAGATCTCTTCTATCGCATCAACGTCGTGAAGATCGACGTACCCCCGCTGCGTGAGCGCGGCGGCGACGTCCTCCACCTCGCGCGTCACTTCCTCAAGCAGTACGCGACGCGGCATGGCAAGGGCGAGATCGAGCTCACGCCGTCCGCCGCCGAGAAGCTCATGGGCTACTCGTGGCCGGGCAACGTGCGCGAGCTCGAGAACTGCATCGACGGCGCCGTCGCGCTCGCGCGGGCCAACAAGATCGAGCTCGACGATCTGCCGGAGAAGGTTCGCACCTTCCGTCCCGAGAAGTTCGTGGTGTCCGCGAATCAGCCGGAGGAGATCGTCACCATCGACGAGCTGGAACGCCGGTACATCCTGCGCGTCCTCTCGCTGGTGGGCGGTAACAAGTCACGCGCCGCGCAGGTGCTCGGCTTCGATCGCCGCACGCTCTACCGGAAGCTCGAGCGCTACCAGACGGGCGGCGGCGTCCCCAACGAATCGACGCCCGCGCGCCTCTAGCGCGCGCTCAGTTGTGGGTGTGACGGTCGTGGAGGACGACCGTTGGCAGCACCTCGAAGTCGCCGGAGCCGGTCGCGTCCACGACCTGCGCGTGGCGGTAGCCGAGCTTCATGTGCATCAGGCCGTTGGTGCGCCCCGGCGTGGTGAGCGAGAAGCCAAGTCGGCCCCAGTGACCGGCCGCGAGCGCATCGTGATAGGGCATCACCGCGAGCTGGCAGCCGCTGCCGAGGGTGTCGCAAAGACGCCGGACCATCGCGAGGTCCAGGTTCTTGTGCTGGTGCGCGGCATCGATCTCGATGCTCTCGACGTACAGGAGATCGATCCCCGCGCCGTCCGCGAAGTCGTCCTTGTACCAACCTTGCGAGAAGTACGCGTCGCAGAGCGACTCGAGCTTCGTTCCCCGTAGTGCCGGGTAGAGGTCACCGTGCGCATCGGCGATCTCGCCGACGTGCACGATCGCGATCCTCGCCATTCCGATGGTGCGTCCGCCCTCACCGACTCGAACGTCCATCCACGTGACGTGGTGCGACGCCTGATCGAGCTCGATGTCCCCGCTGATCGAAAGCTTCATTCCTCAACCCTCTCAGGCGGAATGGGCTCGGTCAATTCGGCAAGCGCTCGAGCGTGCATTTTTGCCACAAGTGTCGCAGCGGTGGGGCGGATTGAATCAGTAACGGCGACCGCTCGCCGCATCGATGCGACACCCTGATGCGGCGCGGCGATCTAAGGCCGCAAAACCCAGAAGCAAACTGCGTGTAGAATGCACGCACGTGTCCGCCGGGGCGTTCTGACACGCGCCGTTCGGGGCGGGGCGGTTCGCCACGAGTGCACAACATGAGCACCTCGCATGGGCCTCGCGGCGTGCTCGCCGGACGCCCCTCGAAGCGCGCCTAGCGAGGCTTTTCGAGCGAGCCGTGCGCGGCGCTGGCCACCAGCGCTGCGAGCGCCCGCGCATCGACGTCGGGCGCGAGCCGCAGGACCTCGGCGCCGATCGCAACGCAGCGGTCGACCAGGCCCTCGTCCTCGTCCTTGCGGAGATTCGTCGGGACGATCACGAGGTGAGGCATCACCACGGGCATGCGTTCCAGGGCGGGAGCGACGTGCTTCACGCGGATCACGCGGAAGCCAGCGTCATCGAGCAGCGTGACGCACGCACCGGCGATCCGATCGTCGAGAGCGACCAACATCGCCGTCGCGACGTCCATTCGAGGCATCGTCTGGGACATGCTCTGCGGAGTTTACACCATCACGCTTCCCGGTACGGCAGTTGTAGAGGGGCTCTTGCATGGGCGGGTCAGTGCGCGATCGGCAAGTGCGCAGCCGGGTGGAGCGACAGCGACCACCAGGCGGCCGAGGGCTGCGAGACCAAGATCCTCGAGGACAAGCACAACTGCGGTGAGTGTGGGCGCACCTGTCTCCTTGGCACGGGTTGGGGCGGGCGCTGCGTCTGGAAGCCCTGATCCGTCCCCCCTTAATCCGCCAGCGCTCCAGCCGTTCGGATCACACAGCCATGGAAGAAGCCGACCGCCGAAGAGACACCCGCGCCCGAATCTCCCTACCCACGCACGTCGTCCGCCGCGGCGGCATGGAGACCGTCGAGATGCTCGATGCGAGCTATCGCGGACTCTTCGTCCGGATGGATGACCCGCCGCCGGAGCGCCAGCTGGTGAAGCTCGTCGTCGAGCTGCCAGGCGATGGCGAGATGGAGGT
>JAYTZB010001714.1:0-4570 GCA_043742085.1 Polyangiaceae bacterium | reverse complement strand
CGAACGGCGCGCCGAGCGGTCCTCCTCAGTACATCGTCGCGGACCCGAGCCCGCGCAGCAGCGTCGTCGCCATCGCGCTCGGCAGCAGCGGGGCGCTCGGTCTCGTCGTCGACAAGACGCGCATCGTGGTCGGGCGCGGTGAGCCGCACGTCGGACCGGACCTCCCCGAGCAGACCATCGCAGGCGTGCGTCCCATCCCGTCGCGGCTCGGCGGCGGCTACCTGTTCTGGACCGAGAACAACCTCTATCGCGCCGACGCGTTCGACGGCCTCCTCCGTCCCATCGCCCGCGTCACCGACGCCATCCAGAACATGTCGTTCGGGCCGAAGTTCGTGCTGGTCCGCACGCGCAACGGCGAGCGCTGGGCGCTCGGGATCCCGAACGGCGAGCGCATGCTCATCGAGCCGCTCGGCGCCAGCGACGTCGAAGGCCTCGACGACGGCCGCGCCCTCGCGTTCAACGACTCCGGCGCGGCCTTCTCCAGCATGGACAGCGGCGCGCACTGGAACGACGTGACGTCGCAGATCAAGAGCTCACCTGTGCGCGTCGCGGTCATCGACGACGAGCTCTGGCTCTACGAGTCGAGCGGCGGCGGCCTTCGCCTCGAGCCCGACGGCCAGCTCTCGGTGTTCGACAAGCAGCCGCCCGAGACGCCGCTCGACATGCGTCCGCGCGATCCGCGCTGGCGCGGCGCCGAGGCCCCGCTGCGCACTGCGTTCCATGTAGGCGCATCGATCGACGAGAGCACCGCCATCGTCGTCGAGCAGGGAGACATCGTCCGCGTCGACGTGCGCACCGGCGAGATCGTGAGCATCGCGTCCGGCAAGCTTCCTCCCGACGCGCGCTGCGAGGCGGTGCCCACCGCGAACGACGTGCTGTTCGCGTGCGTCACGCGCGGCTCGCGTCAGGGCCAGGACCCGACCGCGTTCGTGGTCTCGCACACGCTCTCCGGTGATGCGCCGACCGTGGAGCAGACGTTCCAGACCGCGGGGCAGTTCTTCGGCTCCGACGACGGTGGCCTCGCCATCGCGCTGCCGTGCACGGGGACACCGACCAGCCCGCAGGATCACTCCGTGTGCGTGCGTCAGCCGGGCGGCACATGGCAGGACTACGACCTCTCGGCGCTGACCGGTGGTGACGCCGGCACCGGCAGCGGATCGCCCGACGTCAACGTCGCGCGCTGGGTCCCGCGCGCCGACGGACGCGCGGTCGCGGTGCTGCTCGATCCGACGCCAGGCATCTACGATCCGCGCAGCGGTCAGCTCGAGGCCATCGAGCCGAGCCAGCGCGCCGCGCTCGGCGAGGGCGTGAATCAAGGCTACGCGCGCTATCGGAAGCATTTCGCCGGTGGGTTCGTCGCCGGCATGAACGGCGCGAAGCTCGTCGACTGGAGCTGGTCGTTCTCGCCGAGCGGCTCGCTGCGCGGGTGGCAGCGGCACGGAGGCGTCGTCGAGATCACCGACGACGGCAAGGTCACGCACTCGCCCTACGACTTCGACCTCATGACCGCCGGACCCTACGCGCTCGGTCGGACGGCGGACGGTCGCTTCTACCAGTCCACCGATCACGGCGGCACGTGGGTCGAGGTCGCGGCGCCGCCCTCGGGCGCGTCCGCCGGCGATCTCCGCGGGTGCAGCACGGCAGGCTGCGACGTCGGCGGCTTCTATCGCATCGGCTGGACTCCACGTCCGCCGCACGCCGAGACGCCGCAGACGCCGGCGAAGCTCGCGCCCGAGGTGCGACGAACGCGTCCCGTCGAGATGACGTGTCGTGCGCTCGGTGCCGCCTCTGCGAAGGTGCTGCCCCGCACCACGGGCTCACCGGACGATCTCGGCCTCGGAATGAGCCGCCTCCCGATCGCGGGTGATCGCAGCGAGATCGGCTTCATCCGCAACACGGTGCCGCGCGGGATCGTGCATCCGCTCCACGAAGCCGCGTCGGGCGACTCGGACACGCCGGCGCTCCGCGCGATGCTCACCGGCTTCAGCACCACGAAGGACGGCGAGACCATCGAGGTGATGGGTCCCAACAAGAGCGCATTGTCACTCCGCCGCGGCTTCTCGTTCGTGCCGCCGTTCGACCCCGCCGCGCCCGTGAGAAGAGCGGTCATCGCCATGTCCGAGGTGATCGCCGCCGGGCGTGTCGCGGGGCTCACGAACGAGGAGATGCTCGGCGACGACATGACCGAGTCCGGCACCGTCGTCGTGATGACCCCGAACGACGCCGCGGCGCCGGGCGACCTCGCGTTCCACAACAGCCAGCACGGCCTCGTCGTCCGCGTGCGCTCCAACGAGCGCACCAAGCTGGGGATGCGACCGACGCAGGCCGACTCCACGGTGATCTCGGGCGTCGCGTTGCCGTCCGACGAAGCCGCGTTCCTCGAGCTCGAGGGCACCGGCGTCGGTCACGTGTTCAAGCTGGGTGCGGGCGGGATCACCGATCTGTTCGACATCAACCCGACCGCCACCGAGGCGTCGTTCTATCCCGCCAATCCCGATGCGCTCGCGGTCGGGCCGCGCGGCGACCTCGCCATCATCCGCACGGGGAGCGGGAGCGATCCCGCCTCCGCGCAAGATCCTGCGCTGCTCCTCGTGTCGGCGATGCCGCCGGTGGCGCTCGCGCCGTGGTCGACGATGCGGTTCGCCGACGACGCGTCCTGCAAGGACCCGGGCTGGCGAACGACGCTCCAGATCATCGCGCCCTGGATCCGCGTGACGACGCCGGAGCTCCGCACCGAGGACCTCCCGATGCTCGCGCGCGTGAAGTGGTCGGAGAAACGCGTGTGCGTCGAGGCCTTCGAGGTGAAGCTCCCCGACGTCACGGTGCGCGCGCCGGGCACGAAGGGCTCGGAGCCGCTCAAGGTCGCGTCGTGGCTCGTCGCGCGCGGCAACGTCTTCGCGCGCGTCGCGATCGCCGACGGTGTGGAGTGGCGCCAGCCGCTCGAGTGCTCGATGGTGCCTGCAGCTGCTGCCGCGAGGGCCACGCCGTGAGAGGATGACGGCGTGGTCCCCGCCGCTGCTCGCCAGGCCCTCGATCGCGTCTCCGGCGTGCTCGGATCGCTGACCACGAAGTCGAACCTCCTCGAGGAGGTCGCGTGGTCACGCGAGGTCGAGGAGAAGTTCTTCGCCGGCGGCGCGAGCGAGCTGCCGCATGTCACGTACGAGGTCGCGCGCCCCGCGCTCGAGGCCGAGATCGCCACGCTGGCAGGGGTGCAGGCGTCGATCGAGGGCGACGGCGCCATCCCGGATTTCCTGCGCAACGTGCTGCAGTCGAACGTCGACAAGTGCCGCCTGTTGCTCGCCATCGGCACGAAGGACTTCGGGAAGATCTCCGTCGACGTCTATGGCGGCGCCCGCACCGCCTTCTTCGGGTTGCCCCTCACCAACGAGGGCCTCGCCACGCATCTCCTCGGGCGCCTCGCCGTCCACGGCTGGGACGAGACCGCAGGCAGCGACGACCCCACGCTCGACGCGCCAGCGCTGGTGAAGTTCCTCGAGGAGCGCATCGCGAAGCGCAAGGCTCCGGTAAAGGTGGTCCTCGATGCGAGCTGCACGTCGAAGGCCATCGCCGGCATGAAGCGCGTGCGCGTCCGCCCCGACGCCACGTTCACGTCCTGGGAGGCAGAGGGGCTCTATCGGCACGAGGTCGAGACGCATGCGTACACGGCGCTGAACGGCGCAGCGCAGGAGCACCCGGCGCTGCTGCGATCGGGAGGGCCGCGGTCGACGCCGACGCAGGAGGGACTCGCCGTGTTCGCCGAGCTCTATCACCATGCGCTCGCGGTCCCGCGCCTGCGCCGCCTCGCGCTGCGCGTGAAGCTCGTGGCGATGGCTGAGGACGGCGCGAGCTTCCTCGACGTGTATCGCATGCTCACCGTCGACGAGGGGCTCGAGAAGCGCGACGCGTACCTCGACGCGGCGCGCATCTTCCGCGGCGGACCTCCCGCGGGCGGAGCGCCCTTCACGAAGGACGCGTGTTACCTCGCGGGCCTCGTGCACGTGCACGCGTTCCTCGCGGCCTTCGTGCGCGCGGGGTTCCGCGACGAGTGCGAGATGATCGTGTGCGGCCGCTTCGCGCTCGAGGACATCGCCGCGCTCGTGGAGCTCCGCGGCATGGGGCTCCTCGCGCGGCCCGCGTACCGCCCTCGTTGGCTCCGCGAATGGAGCACGCTTCTCCCGTATTTTGCGGTCTCCTCGTTCCTGGGCGGGATCGATCTCGCGCCGGTTGCGAAGCGCTATGCCGACGTGATCACCCTGGCCAACGCCGCGCGTCCTCCGCGCGGCCTTGCTCGAGCTACCGGCGCGCGCTAGACCGCCGCCATGTTCTTCCTCTGGATCCCCCGCCGGAATTCCCAGAAGTGGGGAACCGGGCCGCTCGATCGCTACTTCGCCTTCGAGTGTGCCCACTGCCGCGTGACCACGCCGGCCATGGTCAGGACGGTCGGCTTCGGCGAAGGTCCGAACGCCGCGCAGCGCGCACACGCCGCGGCCGATGCGTTTGCGTACCAGGCGGTTTCGGCAGCCGCGTGCCCGAGCTGCTCCGCGCTCCAGCCTTCGTTCCACGCGCGCGT
>JAYTZB010001713.1:0-4138 GCA_043742085.1 Polyangiaceae bacterium | reverse complement strand
GCACGAACGTCTTGCTCGCCCGTGACGTCGCCGCCGACCAGGAGCTCCCACCCCGCAAGGAGACGCGCACGCACCGACACCACGATCGGCACCCAGCCCGCCCAGAACACCGCGTAGTACGGCGGCGTCTCGAGCAAGGGCACGCCGTCGGACATGCGCACGAACGCGCCCGACTGCCGCTCGCCCGACTTGCTCAGGTGGTAGCGGACATGCAGCCGCGCATTGCTCTCGCCCGCCGCGAGCACCTTGATGTGCTCCACCCGGCTGCCATGCATCGTGAGATCGAAGTCGAGCTCCGGATCGAACGCGAAGTCACCATCGACGATCTCGATCTCGCTCGACTGCCCGATCGAGATCCGCTTGCCCGCAACCGCCAGCTTCGGCAGCGCGAGATGCACGCCCCGCGTTCCGATGCCCGGCGTCGCAGGCGACACCGCTCCCGAAGCAGCAGCGGGCCCGCCGATCGCTCCGCGGACGTGCACCTGGTGAAAGACATCCTCGAGCGACGCCGGCTCCGTTTGCGCGACGACGTTGTCGCCGTCGATGCGGATCGACTGCACGCGACGCAGGAACCCGCCCGCACGACCGGAGACGAGGATGTCGCCGGGAACCGCCGCCGCCAGCTGCGGAAACCGCGCGCCCGATCCGCTCAGGTCAGCGTCGTGGAGCTCGAGATCGACGCCGGGCTCGGCATCGAGCACACGTACGTTCGATTGGATGAGCGGCGCGACGTCCTCGCCCGGAGCCGCACCCGGATCGCCCAAAGGCTCGGTCGCGCACGCGCCGAGAGCCGCCGACGACAGCAGCAGGACCCACGGCAGACAGGCGCGCATCGGTCCTGTCGCTGCGATAGGTGTGCCATCACCCTACATCCAAAAAAGCGAGCAATTCTTGGGACTATCGACCGCTGTGCCGCGCTCGGGTGGGGTCCTCACGCCCCGCTTCAAACGCTCCGCGATCCACGCACGACGACACCCGCGCCGATCGCCGGCTCAGTCGCCAACGGGCTTCTTGCGCTTCGCGCCTCGGCCCTTCAGCAGCTTCACGACGCCCTCGTGACCACGCGCGTCAGCGGCCTCGATCGGCGTCATGCCGTCGACGGCGTCATCGATGCGCGCGCCCTTGCTCGCGAGGAGCGCGACCAGCGATTCGCTCCCCTGCTGCGCCGCCGCGAAGAGCGCCGTCCGTCCGTCACGACCGCGCTTGTTGGGGCTCGCGCCGTGCTCGAGGAGCACGCGCACCACGCGGACCGAATCCTCGGAGTCGCCGGCGGCTGCGGCGACCGCCGTGAGCAGCGCCGTGTCGCCCTCTTCGCCCATTCGCTCCGTCGGCGCGCCCGCGTCGAGCAGCGCCTTCACCATCGCCACGTCGCTCCCCACGATCGCGTTCATCAGGGGCGGCGTCGCATGCGGATCGAGCGAGGTCCACGCGACGCCCTTCGCCGCGACCTTCTTCAGCGACGCGGCGTCGTGCGTGTCCGCCGCATACGACACGGCGCGCAGCGTCGCGCCGCTCGCCATCGTGCCCGCGAGCAGCGCGTCGAGCAACGTGGGACGCTTCTCCTCGTCGACGCTCATCGCCGTGACGAGCGTGTCGCCGTCGACCTTCGCGCCCTTCGCGATCAGCTTGGACACCAGATCGATGGCACGATCCCCGGCTTTTTCCTGCTCCTCCGCGCGCGTTGCGCTTCCCAGCGCCAGCGCCAGCGGAGTGTCGTCGTCGTACTTCACGTTCACGTCGGCGCCCGCCTTGAGGAGCGCATCGACGATCACCCGGCGCTTCTCGCCGGCCGTGTCACGGATCGCGGTCATGAGCACGGGCTCACCTTCGGTGGTCTTCGAAGTCGCGCTCGCGCCCTTGCCGAGCAACCGCGCGACGGCCTTCGGGGCACCGACTGCCACCGCCTTCGCGAGCGTCGGCTCGTGCGCGCCCTTCGAGAGCAGCATCGCCACGACCGCATCGTGCGCGTCGGCCACCAGGATCGGCGGGACGGAGAGGTCCTCGTCCTCCTTGGCGCTCACGCCATGCGTGATGAGCCAGCTCACGAGCGCGGCGTTGCCCGACTTCGCGGCGCTGCCCAGCGTGCCGTCGAGGTTCACGCCCTTCTTCACCAGCGCCTCGACGCGCGCTTGATCGCCGTCGGCGCACGCCTCGAGGAGCGCGATGCGGTCGGCCTGCGTCGGTCCCGGCTGTGCCGCAGGCTTCTCGTCGCTCGCGGGTGTCACGGCGGAGGGGGTTGCGCTGACGTCTGGCTTCTCGGTGCGGGACTCGCGCGAGTCCCGCGAGTCGCGCGAGTCGGCGGACGCTACGGGCACGCGATCACGCGTGGGGGTCGCGCTCGGTCCGGCGATCCGTGCGCGGAGCGCAGCAGCGCCGAAGAGGACGGCACCGATTCCTACGACGACCGCGATCTTCGCGCCTGCAGAATCACGGTTCATGGCGAGTGCTACGTCCGACGCCCGGGACCGATCTAATGTTCCCTGTTTCGCGCGACGGGAAGGCGTTTTCGGCCCGCGCGGCTTCTCTCGACGACGTCCATGTTACCCCCATCCGTGCGGCTATTCCTGCGTTTGTGTCGGAGCGCGCCAACCTCCTCATCCTCGATCGCTCGCGGTTCTGACGCCGCTTTCCGGTAGCCTCGGTCCCATGGATCGCGTGGCCGCCTTTCTTGCGGAGAAGACTCCTCGTCGCTTCATGGCGATCGCGCTGTTCGTAGGGTTGCTCTACCTGTTCCGGCATCTCGCAATCCTCCTCGTCTTCTTCGTCACGTTCGAGCGGCTGCTGGGCTGGGGCTCCGAGAAGCTCGCGCGCCAGACCGGCGTCGGGCGCAAGAAGTCGGTGCTGCTGGTGGTGCTCGCCTTCGTGGCGACGCTCGGCCTCGGCCTCTGGGCGGGCATCGGCAAGACCATCCGCACGGTCGCCTCGGTGCAGGACACGTTCCCCGATCGCCTCGCCGAGCTGAAGGAGAACCCTCTCCTCGCCAAGGTGCAGGAGCACGTCGGCGGCACCGAGAAGATCGTCGAGGGCATCAAGCACTACGGCGGCAGTGCCGTGTCGGCGGCCGCCGCGATCGGGCACTTCTTCGTCTACGTGCTGATCGGTTTCATCCTCGCGCTCGTCTTCGTGCTCGAGAAGGACGAGCTGCACGAGTTCTGGGAGCGCGTCGACCGGCGATCGATCGGCGGCACGCTGGGACGCTGGCTAGGACACGTCGCCGATTCGACGGTCGTGACGGTGCAGCTCCAGTTCGTGGTGGCGGCGTTCAACACGGTGACGACGTTGCCGGTCCTCCTGGTCCTCGGTGTGCCGCACGTCGGGGCGCTGATGTTGCTCGTGTTCGTGTCGGCCTTCGTGCCGGTGATCGGGAACATCGTCTCCGGCGGAGTGCTGTGTCTCTTCGCCTTTCAGTCCAAGGGCTGGCTGGGCGTCGGCATCTTCGTCGGCCTCACGTTCGTCCTGCACAAGGTCGAGTCGTACTACCTCGCGCCGCGACTGACCTCGCGGCACGTGAAAATCCCGGGATTTTTGCTGATCGTGAGCCTGCTCGCGTGCGAGCACCTCTTCGGGTTCACCGGGCTCTTCCTGTCGTTCCCCATCCTCTTCGTCGCCGGTCGCATCCGCGGCGAGTTCCTCGAGGAGGACGCGGTGGTGTCGAGCGCGACGTCGCCGCTGATGCTGAGCGACAGCCCCGATCAGCTACCCGGGCACCACAAGGACGACTACGGCGACGCCGAGAAGCCGACCGGCTTCGAGCTGGAGCGCGCGCACATCACGCTCGACAGCGTGCGACCCGCCGCGCCCAGCAACGAACGCGACGCACCTGCGAAGGCCGACGCGAACGAGATCAAGCGCGCGTCAACGCCGCCTTGATGCGCTCGTCGACGACGCGTGCGGCGTCGGCGACGGGGACGAGCTCCGCCTTCTTGGGGTCGGTCTCGGTGCGCGGCTTCAGCTCGATGTTGCCGCTGGCAAGGGACTTCGCGCCGATGGTGATGCGCAGCGGGAGGCCGAGGAGGTCGGCGTCCTTGAACTTCACGCCGGGGCGCTCGTCGCGATCGTCCCAGAGCACGTCGATGCCGCGGGCCTGGAGATCGTCGTAGAGCTTCTTGGCCTCCGTGCCGACGTTCTCTTCCTTGCC
>JAYTZB010001712.1:0-8166 GCA_043742085.1 Polyangiaceae bacterium | reverse complement strand
TCCGCGAGCATCCGCGGCGAGCACTTCTCCCACGGCGCCACGAGATGCGCGGTCATCGCGACCTCGGTCGTGCTCATCGACCAGATGTGCAGGTCATGCACGCCGGTGACGTGTGGGAGCGCGCCGAGGTACTGTTCGACCGCCACTGGATCGATGTGTGGTGGCACGGCATCGAGTAACAGGTCCATCGCCTCGCGCACGAGCCGCCAGGTGCCGCGCACGATGATCACCGAGACCATCAGGCTCGCGACCGGATCGATCCACGCCCAGCCGGTGCGCCAGACGATGATGCCCGAGACCACAACCCCAGCCGAGACCGCGGCATCGGCCACGAGGTGGAGGAAGGCGCCACGTATGTTGATATCGCCCTTTCGCCCCTTCGCGAACATGAGCGCAGCCAGTGCGTTGAGCACAACTCCGATCGCGGCGACGATGGCGACGATCACACCGTCGACAGCCGGCGGAGCATCGAGGCGCTGGATCGCCTCCCACACGACGCCGCCGATTGCGAACAGCACCAGGCCGCCGTTTGCGAGCGCGGCAAAGATCGTGGTGCGACGCAGTCCGTAGGTTCGGCGCTGGGTGACCGCGCGTTTCGCCAGCACGGTCGCGCCCCAGGCAGCACCGAGCCCGAGAACGTCGCCCACATTGTGAGCTGCATCGGCGAGTAGCGCGGTGGAGTGCGCCGCGATGCCGGCGATGATCCCGATGACCACGAAGATAACGTTCAGGACCATCCCGACGCCGAACGCCATGTTCATGCGATCGGGAGGCGCATGATCATGACCGCCAGCACCGTGACCATGGCCAGCATGGTCGTGGACGGGCTTCGTGTCCGGATTGGGCTCCGCATCGTGCGAGTGCGGGTCGCCGCCGTGGTCGCGTGATCCGCTCATACCGTAGCTCCAATATGCACCCCGTCGACGTGGACGTTCTGCTTCATGCCTTCATATCGTTATCAACGCCGTGTCCGACAGGATGCGTGTGGATCGAGGCTCCCGAGATTACGGGGTGCGACTCGGTGAGGGCGTGCTCCACCGCCTCCGCGATCACGTGGGCTTGCGCGACTGACAGTTCGGCGCCGACGCTCACCGTGACCTCGGCGTGAACGCGGTGCCCGAGCCAGCGCGCACGGATCTCTCCGACCTCCGCGATACCAGGCACCGCCGCGGCAGTTCCCCGGATCTTCGCCAGCATCTCGGGCTCGATGCCGTCGAGCATGCGCGTGAAAACAGCTCGCACCGATTGCCAGACGACACCGAGAATCGCGACCGTGATCACGAGACCGATGATCGGATCGGCGATCGGATAGCCGAAGTGGACGCCGACCGCGCCGACGAGCACCGCGAGGCTCGTCCATCCGTCAGTGCGCGCGTGGTACCCGTCGGCGATCAGCGCGGCGCTGTTGATCTCCTTGCCAACCTTGATGCGGAAGATCGCAACGCCCTCGTTGCCGAGGAATCCGATGACGGACGCGATCATGATCGCCCAGAGGTGGTGGACCTCTTGCGGATGAAGGAGCCGATCGATTGCCACGTAGCCGGCGACGATCGCGCTCGCCAGGATCATCATCACCACCGCGAGACCCGCAAGATCCTCCACGCGCCCGAGCCCGTAGGTGAAACGGCGGCTCGGCGGTCGCTTGCCGAGCACGAAGGCGATCGTCAGCGGGATCGCGGTCGTCGCGTCGCCGAAGTTGTGAATCATGTCCGCCATCAGCGCGACGCTGTGCGAGAGCAAGACGACGACGAGCTGAGCGGACGCCGTGATGAACAGCGCGATGAACGACCACCGCGTGGCCCACAAGCCGCGCTCGCTGGTGAAGATCGTCGCATCGACCGTGCCGTGGCTGTGGCCGTGCCCGCCGCCGTGTGCACCGTGACCGGCATGATCTCCATGGCCGTGTCCGTGCGCTTCTTCCGTGAACTGCAACTCCTTCGTTCGTCGCTGCCCACCGTCGGTGACGGTCACCACGAGCTTGAACTCGTGCGGCTCCGGAATGTCCGCGGTCGACTCGAGATAATCGCCCAGCTTGTGGAATGCGAAGGTCTGTCGCTTGCCGTCGGGTCGGATGGTTTCGATCTCGACGGTCACGGCCTCTGGGGGATTTACCGGCGTGGCGTCGCCGAAGAAGTGCAGGCGAAACCGCGGCGGCTGGCCGGTCTCGAACACGCTCAGCTCGAAGACTCGATCGCCAAGCTCGATGAGCTGCCCGCGGTGGGCCGGTTGTGGTTTCGTCACTTGAAACAATTATCAACTAATCACTCGACGCACAAGCGCGCGGGTTGCTAGGTTGTCGCGCGTGACCGCCGTAAAGCCTCCTCTGCCTCGCGCGCGCGATGCGCGGAAGATCAAGCTCACGACGGCGGGACTGCCGGTCGAGGACGCGGTCCAGGATGCGTGCGAAGTCTTCCAGGCGCTCGCCAACCCGACGCGGATCCGCATCATGCATGCGCTCGCGCACGAGGAGATGTCCGTGGGCGATCTCGCGCGCGCTCTGGGGCTGTCGATGTCGGCGTTGAGCCACCAGCTCGCCCTGCTCCGGCTGTTGCGGCTGGTCGCGGCGCGCGAGGAAGGTCGCACGACGTGCTATCGCGTCGTCGATCACTTCGTTGGTGACCTCGTCCACGATTGCCTCGCACACGTCGAACAGGGCCGAGGCTCGCGGCCGGGCCACCAGCATCCCCATAAGAGGCGGCGATGACGCTGCACCGATGGCTCGTCGTGGCCATCGCGGGGAGCTCGACCTCGGTACATGCCGACACCGCTCAGGTCCTCGATCGCGCGAAGGTCATCGAGTTGGCGACCCATGGCGCCCCCACGCTGCGGGTCGCACGGGCGCGCACGCAGGAGGCACGAGCTGGGCGAGTCGGGACGGATGCGCGTGCGCCGATCAATCCCGAGCTGACGATCACGGCCGGACCTCGATTTCTGACGGGCTCGACGGGCCTCGATGCGATGATCGGGCTGACCTGGCCACTCGACTTCTCCGGTGCGGGCCACGCGCGCCATCGTGTCGCGGACGAGCGCGTCCAGGTCGCGCAAGCCGAGGAAGCGACCGTCACTCTCGCCGCGGTCGGAGATGCGCTCGCGCGGTGGAACGATCTGCGCATCGCGCAGGACCAGGCAGCCCTCGCGCGCGCCGCGTCGGGGATCGACGACGAGCTGGTCCGGATCGCAACCGTGCGACGCAACGCGGGCGCGGTAGGCGATGGCGATGTGGCGCTCGCGAATGTCTTGCGCGCCGAAGGAAAGGGGCGGCTCAGAGTGGTGGAAGCACAGCGGCAAGCTGCGCTCATCGAGCTACGCGCGCAACTCGGGCTCGCCGACGATGCCGACGTCGCGGTGCCGGCCCTCGATGACGGCGTCGCGCCGCAGCCGATCACGCAGCTCCTCGAGCGCGTCGGCCGCCATCCTGAGATCGCCCGGGCGGCGCACGAGGTGGTGGTCGCGAACGCTGACGCCGAGCTGCAGGGCCGGATCGGCAAGCCCGTTCCTCGGCTCGTCCTCGACGGGGAGCACTCCCCAGAGTACGCGGTGCACGCAGGGATCGATATCCCGCTGCCGATCTACCAGCGGAACCAGACCAACCGCGCGATCGCGGGCGCGCATGTCGACGTGACCCGCGCGGAACAAACCCGGATCCAACGCCGGCTGGCCGTCGACCTCCGCGTTCAGTACGAGCGGTTGCTCGGAGCGCGTGACGCGGCGGCAGCGTTGTCCGCGGTGAGCGCAGATGTCGCCGACGCCGAGAGGCTCGCGACCCGCGGCTATGAGCTGGGCCAGACCACGCTGGGTGCCGCGGTCGCCGCGAGGCGGGAGGCCGCCACGGCTCGCCAGGCGTTGCTCGACGCGCGTGCCGATGTCGCACGCCAGCAGCTCGCACTCGATGTCGCCTCCGGAGCACTGCCGTGAAACGTGCACTCCTCGCGTGCATCGTGTGCGCATGTGGCCGCGCCGAGGCGCCCGCGCCTGCTCCTGCGCAGGGCTCGGCACCGACGAACATCGTCGAGCTCACCGAAGCTGGCGTGGTGAACGCCCAGGTCAAGACGGCGAAGGTGAGCAAGTCGGCGTTCTCGCCGCGCCTCACCGTCGCCGCGACTCTCGATCCCGATCCCGGTCACATCGCCCATATCGGATCGCGAGCGAGCGGACGGATCGCCAAGCTCGATGTTCTGCTCGGCGACACGGTGAAGAAGGGCCAGCCGCTCTTCGAGATCGATACGGTCGAGGTTCATGAAACGTCGTCCGCATATCTGACCGCGATCGCACGGGCGCGACAAGCCGACGATGCGCTCCAGCGTCAGAAACAGCTGGTCACGGAACGCGTCGGGGCGGTCCAAGATCTGCGCCGCGCTGAGGCCGATGCGGAAGCGGCCTCGGCCACGCTGCGCGAGGCCAAGGAGCATCTCCATTTCCTCGGGATGTCTGCGGCCTCGATCGCAGCGGTCCGTACCGGCAACGCTGCTGGCAACGATCACAGTGTGCTGCGCGCGCCGATCGACGGTCGCGTCGCAGCGATCGAGGGCGTGCTCGGTCAGGTGCTTACCGGCACCGAGGACGTTGTCACCATCATCGATGCGAACGAGCTGTGGGCGACCCTGCGGATCTACGAGCGCGACGTGGCGGGCGTGAGACCGGGTGCGGTGGTCGAGCTGAAGGTTCCCGCCTATCCGGATCTGGCGTTCCCCGGAACGGTCGAGCGCGTCGGGGAGATGATCGATCCCAAGTCGCGCTCCCTGGAGGCGCGGGTGAAGGTCGTCAACGACAAGGGCCAACTCAAGGCCGGGATGAGCGCGACCGCGACGATCGTGCTGCCCGCCCAGGATGCGGCGTTGTGGCTGCCGGCGACGGCGGTGCAAGCACGCGGCGTCGAGCGCATCGTGTTCGTGCAGGTCGCACCGCGACGGTTCGAGGCGCGATCCGTGGCCGCAGGCGCCGAGCGATCCGGTTATGTCCCGGTCACGTCGGGCCTCGCGGAGGGTGCCGACGTGGTGATCGCCGGGACGCTCGCGCTCCGGGGCGAGCTGGAACGCGCGGAGCTGGGTGACTGATGCTCGCCTGGGTCATCTCCGCGAGCGTTCGTAATCGCATCGTCGTCTTACTCGGTGCCATCGTCTTGGTCGCGCTCGGCGTTCGCGCTTTTCGGAAGCTATCGATCGACGCGATTCCGGACCTCACCAATGTTCAGGTTCAGGTACTGACCGGCACGCCGTCGCTCGCGCCGCTCGATGTCGAACGTCTCGTCACCGTGCCGGTCGAGAGCGCGATGACCGGTCTCCCTGGTGTCACCGAGATCAGATCGCTGTCGCGCTATGGCGCCTCTGCGATCACGGTCGTCTTCGGGGACGGCGTCGATCCGTCTAGCGCACGCCAGCTCGTCAACGAACGACTGCCGCGGGCGCGCGAACAAGTCGATGCCTCCTATGGCGTTCCGGAGCTGGGACCCGCGAGCACCGGGCTGGGTGAGATCTATCAGTTCGAGGTACGCGGCAACGGCAAGTCACCGATGGACCTCCGCTCGATCCTCGACTGGGACATCGCGCCGCGGTTGCGCATGGTCTCCGGCGTCGTCGAAGTCAACACGTTCGGTGGGCAGCTCAAGACCTACGAGGTCGCGGTGGACCCGGACAAGCTTCTCGCGGCTGGCGTCTCGCTCGAACAGTTGTTCCAGGCGCTCGAACGCAACAATCGTGGTGCTGGCGGTGGTGCGATCGCGCGTGGACAGGAAGGGCTCTTGGTCCGCGGCGACGCCCTGATCAGCTCGCTCGACGACATCGAATCGATCGTGGTCACAGCACACGCAGGCGTGCCGGTCTACGTCCGGCAACTCGGGACGGTGCACTTCGGACCGATGCTCCGCCAAGGAGCGGCGTCACGCGACGGCAAGGGCGAGATCGTCGCTGGGATGGCGATGATGCTCCAGGGTGAGAACTCGCGCGCCGTTGCACGTGCGGTCCAGGAGGAAGTCGAGAAGATCAACCGTGCGCTGCCGACCGGCGTGACGATCGAGCCATTCTACGATCGCACGACCCTCGTAAACGACACGCTTCATACGGTCGGGTCGAACCTGATCGAGGGCGGGATCCTGGTCATCGTCACGCTGTTTCTGCTGCTACGAAACCTGCGCGCCGGGCTCGTCGCGGCTTCGATGATCCCGCTCGCGATGCTGGTGGCGTTCATCGGCATGCGCGCCGCCGGGGTCAGCGGAAACCTGATGTCGCTCGGCGCGATCGACTTCGGCTTGATCGTCGATGGCGCGATCATCCTCCTCGAGAACGCGGTGCACCACATGTCAGAGAAGCGCGTGGCCCTCGGCCGTCCGCTCGAACGTGCCGAGCGCGACAAGGTCATCGTGGACAGCGCGCTCGAAGTCTTCTCGGCCACCGTGTTCGGCGCGCTGATCATCGCGCTGGTCTACCTGCCGGTGCTCACGCTCACCGGGGTGGAGGGCAAGCTATTTCACCCAATGGCGCTCACCGTGCTGTTCGCGCTCGGCGGGGCGTTCGTGTTGTCGCTGACGTTCGTGCCTGCGGTCGCCTCGCTCGTGTTGTCTCGCTCGACGGTCGATCGCCAGAGCTTGATCGTACGCGCCGCGCACCGGCTTTACGAGCCGACGCTGCGTGCGTGCGTCGCACACCCGCGGACGACCGTGCTAGTCGCCGTGGGGTTCCTGGCCGTGAGTCTGGGCGTTGGCTCGCAGCTCGGCTCGGAGTTCGTGCCACGCCTCGACGAGGGCGCGATCATCATCGAGACCAACCGGATGCCGTCGACGTCTCTCGAGGAGTCGCTCCGCGAGTCGACCATCATCGAGAAGACGCTGGGCGCGTTTCCCGAGATCCAGACCGTGGTGATCAAGACCGGGCGACCCGAGATCGCGAACGATCCGATGGGCGTCGAGCAGTCGGATGTCTATGCGATCCTCAAGGCGCGGTCGGAGTGGCCCGGCTCGAAAGATCACGAGGCGCTCGTCAAGCGCATGGAGAAGGCGCTCCGCGATGCGAACCCAGGCGTCGCGTATGGGTTCTCGCAGCCGATCGAGATGCGCATGAATGAGCTGGTGAGCGGCGTGCGCTCCGACCTGGCCGCGAAGATCTACGGCGACGATTTGCCGACCCTGGGCAGGATCGGCGCGCAGATCGCGCATGTGATGCGCCGGGTCGGAGGCGCGGAGGACATCAAGGTAGACCGTGTGGCGGGCTTGCCGGTCCTGCGCGCACAGATCCGTCGCGACGCGATCGCACAGCGCGGGACCGACGCGACCGACGTTCTCGACGCGATCGAGACGATCGGCGGGCGCACGGTCGGAGAGGTGCTGGAGGGGCGCAAGCGCTTCGCGCTCCGCGTGCGGCTCGCGGAGACACACCGCAACGAGCTGGACGCGATCGCCCGCCTGCCGATCCGCACCTCGAATGGCTTCGCGCCGCTCGGCGACCTCGCGGATCTCGAGCTCGATGACGAGCCGCTCGTGATCGAGCGTGAGGCCAACCAGCGGCGCGTGATCGTTCAAGCCAACGTGAGAAACCGCGACCTCGGTAGCTTCGCCGACGCGGTCCAGGCCGCCGTCGAGCGCGACGTCAAGCTCCCGCCTGGCTACCACCTCGAATGGGGAGGGCAGTTCGAGAACCTGCGTCGCGCTCGTGCGCGGCTACTCGTCGTCGTCCCCCTCACGCTCCTCCTGATCCTCGGGTTGCTCTACCTGACGTTTCACGAGGTCGCGCCGGCGCTGCTGATCCTCGCGACCGTGCCGTTCGCCGTGACCGGTGGCCTGCTCGCGCTCGTCGCGCGGGGCATGCCGTTCACGATCTCGGCCGGCGTGGGCTTCATCGCGTTGTTCGGTGTCGCCGTACTCAACGGGCTGGTCCTGGTGTCGCAGATCAGGCGTCATCGGGAGGACGGCGATGCACCTCACGAGGCGGTGATCGCGGGCGCGCTGCGTCGACTCAGGCCGGTGCTCACCACGGCGTTCGTGGCCTCGCTCGGGTTCATTCCGATGGCGGTGGCGAGCGGCGCTGGCGCCGAGGTCCAACGCCCGCTCGCGACCGTCGTGATCGGAGGCCTCCTGACGTCGACGGTGCTGACCTTGCTCGTGCTGCCGTCGATGTACTTGATCGGCGCGATCCGTGCGGCGCGCGCTACGAGCGCAGTTGCAGCAACAGGCGGAGA
>JAYTZB010001711.1:0-4589 GCA_043742085.1 Polyangiaceae bacterium | reverse complement strand
GGCCGCGGGCACGAAGGATCCGGGACATAGACCGCGTCATCGAAGAAGAAGCCGTAAGGCTCGAGCGTCCCGCCGAGCGCCAGCGTCGTCGCGCGCCCGTAAGCGGCATCCCCGAGGCAGAGGCGCTGGCGCCAGATGCCGGGCGCCGTCGTGGTGCGCGCCGGGCCCGAGGGCGAGGACGTGAACGCGCGTCCGGTCCCCACCTCGAACTCCGGCGCGTAAGCGCAACTCGAGCAGGCGGTCCGCAGCGCGAGGTCGAGCGCGAAGGGCTCCGACTCCTCGACGGTCGGCATGTCGAAGGTCTGCACCACGAAGCCGGTCGGCGCGAAGAGGAGCCCGGGGCTCACCAGCGTGGCATCGAGCGCAGCGTCGAACGCGCCGCCGTCGGGGTACTGCCACGCCGGCGGGCTCCCCGTGAAGCCGGGATCGCTCGGTCCTCCGCGCCATACGCACGTGCCGTTCTCGAGCGCGTAGCCGACCGCACAGAGGCAGGCGCGCGCCGCAGCATCGCAGCTCGCATGCGCAGGGCACGTGCCGGAGCCGCAACGCTCGGCGCAGACCATCCCGGAGCGATCGAATCCCGCGGCGCACTGCTCGCAGGCGTCGCCGGCGTATCCACGGTCGCAGACACAGCGCGCGCGGCCTCCCTCTTCGAGGCAGCGGCCGGCGGTCCCGCAGGACATGCCCGCAAGCGCGCAGCCAGGCGCCGCGTCCGGAGCGCCCGACGCGCCGGGGTCGTACGCGTCGATCCCCAGCAGTGACGCGCACCCTCCCAGAACGCCGGCGACGAGGACCATGGCCGCGAGCTGTCGCGATCGGCGCATGCGGAGTGCCATCGTGCTCAGCCTATCATTCGTGGCGGCGGCCCTCGCGGCCGACACGTTGCGCGGGAACCGAGACATGCTCGGCACAGTGCGCCCTCGATGGCTCGATGGAAGCGTTGAACGGTCGGCGTTCGCGCGCTGCCCGGGCCCGGCAACAGGCACCGGTGTCGTCGCGGTCGAGGGGTCTCGATCTTGCTCTATCGATTGCCATGCATCCACTCTCCCTCCGCCGTCGCAGCCTTGGTCTCGGCGCCGTGCTCGCGCTCGTCGCGAGCTCACTCGGATGCGCGACCGAACGCAACGAGCCTCCGGCTCCCGCGCCGGCGGGAGACACAGGTCTCGTCACGGACGCCTACCCGAGCTTCATGCCTCTCTGCGCCGCGTCGAGCACGGGACCATCGGCGGGGGAGGTCCAGGGCGGCTTCAACGTTCAGCCTGGACTGACGAGGATCGGCGCGCTCGTTTCCCAGGGTGCGGTGAGCGTCGTGCAGCTCGCCGCGGCACGAACCGTGTCGGTCGCCGATGGCTCCGCGGCGTACAGCTGGCGGGGTGACGATCGGCTTCGGTTCGACAGGGACGGCTACGTTGCGATGCTCCAGCCGGCGGTCGCCGGCGACGACACACCGACCTGGAGCGTCGCCGACAACGAGGCCGCACGCGGCTTCGTCGACAGTGCCGCCGCTGGACCGTCCGAGATCGTCCACCAGGTCGGAGCGAGGATGGAGCGCTTCTCGGCGAGCGCCGCGGAGTGGTCGGCCATGCCGCCGCCGGGTGCATCCTTGCCGATGCCTCCGACGTCGTATCCCGACGACACCCGCGTCGTGCTGAGCATTCACGCGAAGGCCTTGTTCGAGGTGTCGACGCGCATCAAGTTCATGAGCGACGATCGGTGCCACGCGCGAGCGCTCGCCGCGATCGTCTACGACACCCCGGCGTTCGAAGGGCTCGAAGCTCCGCGACTGTCGGAGCTGGTCAAGAGCCCTCGACGAGCGGTCATCGAACGCTACTTCCGCGAGCACCGCGACTGGCGGTCGTCGGGTGTCTTTCTGACCACCGAGTCCTCCTCGAACGACGCCGCACGAATTCGACTGATCTGCGATCCCAGGAACCTCTCCACCTGCGAATCGATGCTCGACCTGCAGACCACGGTGCTGACGGAGTTTCGCGACCGCGTCCTCGCGGCGCGGACGGCCAGCGACGCGACGTACGGCTTCACGCCTGGGCCCTGGCCGTTCATCGACGATTGGGTGAGGACCACCAGCCTGGGCGAGGTGCGAGCGGCAGCGCGGTGAACGGTAGCGGCGGCTACTTGCACGAGTAGCGCGGCGCGCCGAGGTCGAGGTGCTTGATGAGCGTGTCGAAGCCCAGGGCATTCGAGCTCGTGCACACCGAAGCGCCCTTCGAGGCGAGATCTCCTGCCGTGTACTCGACATCGAAGACCGCCTTGCCCGCCTTGATGAACGGGAGCAGCGCATCGCACTCGTTGTAAGTGAAGCACTCCTCGTTGATCACGAAGTCGACGTCGTCGAGCACCGCTGGGCCGTCGGCGATGTCGCTCTTCAATGCGTACGACATGCCCTTGGCGTGCGCCTCGGCGGCCAGCGCGCGGATGAACGCCTGCTGTTCGGCCGCCGTGATCCCGGTGCCCGGGCTGTTGGAGAACGAGTCGACGTCGTCCGCCTCGATGCCGTCGCAGCCGTGCTGCGCGGCGAGGGCGATGCGTGTCTTCATCACGCTGACCACCACGGGCACGCGGACGTCGAGCCAGTACTGACCCGGCCATCCCATCACGGCGTTGTGCTTGTAAGGAGCGAGCTGCGCCGAGTCGGGGCGGCCCGGCTCGTACGCGGTGTCGAAGTAGCAGACCACCTTGCGGCCCGCGGCGTGGAGCGCGTCGATGGTCGCCACCGGGGTGTCGAAGAGATCGATGTCGTACATCTGAACGTTGAACGACGTGTCGATCCCGCCGGTGCCGCTCAGTTGCCACTGCCACGAGGTGCCAGGCTTCGGCATCCAACGAGTCGAGGTCGCAGAGGGCGCGGCATCCTTGGACGTGCCTGCATCGCTGGGTGGGCTCGCGTCGGTCGAAGGCAGGCCCGGGTCGACGACGACGACAGCGCCGGCGTCGCCGCAACCGCCCTTCAGGCCGCTCGCATCGTTGGTGCTCGGGTCCGTGCTCGAGTCCGCGCTGCCACACGCGAGAGCCGAGAGCGAGATTCCGAAAGACGCAAACAGTTGGACGTGGCGTTTCATGCGATCACCTCTTGGCGAAGTGCTGTGCGCGCGCCGTGCCGACTGCGAAAGGCCGTAAATACGCGGTAACGAGGGAGCGCTGGGGTCTCACCGGTGAGAGCGGTGTCTCACGCGTGAGACTCAGCGCGGCTCGTCCTTCGGCTTCAAACCGAGCCGGTCGAGCATGCGGTAGAACGTGGGCCTGGGGATGCCGGCACGCTCCGCGGCCCGCACCACCACGCCTCCCGAGGCCTCGAGCGCGCGCGTGAGGTAGCTGCGCTCGAAGTCGTCGAGCAGCGTGCGACGGGCCTCGTGGAAGCCCATCGCCCAGAGGTTCTCCGGTGAGCCAGGCGCGCCTGGCGCTTGCCCGTCGAAGAGGCTCTGGCGGTCACGCACCCCCATGAGGGCGTGACGATCGATCACGTTCTTCAGCTCACGGACGTTGCCCGGCCACCGATGGGTGCGGAGCATGGCCTTGATGTCGGGCGCGACCTCCGCGTCGCTCGAGCCGAGCGCGCGGCGGAGGAACATGGTGGCGAGCGGCTCGATGTCCTCCTCGCGATCGCGGAGCGGCGGCACGACGACGCGCGCCACCGAGAGCCGGTAGAAGAGGTCCTTGCGGAAGCTGCCTTCGGCCACGGCGGTCGGGAGGTTGCGGTTCGTCGCCGCGACGATGCGCACGTCGATCTTGCGCGTGTCGCGCGCGCCCACCGGCCTCACCTCGCGCAGCTCGAGGACGCGCAACAGGCGCGGCTGCATGTCGAGCGGTAGCTCCCCGATCTCGTCGAGGAAGAGCGTGCCGCCGTCGGCCTCGGCGAAGAGGCCACCCCGGTCCGACGTCGCTCCGGTGAAGGAGCCTCGCACGTGCCCGAAGAGCTCGCTCTCCACGAGATGCGCGGGAATCGCCCCGCAGTCGACGGCGACGAACGGCCCGTTCACGCGCGAAGACTGCGTGTGGATGGACCGCGCGAGCACCTCCTTGCCGACACCGCTCTCGCCCTCGAGGAGGATCGTGAGCTCGGTGGGAGCCGCGCGCTGGAGCAGCGCGAACACGAGGCGCATCGCGGTCGAGCCGCCGATGGCCTCACCGAAGCGGCCGCTCGCGCTCACGGGGACGGAGCTGACCTCGGCGTCGACCGTGATCGTGATCGCCGTCGAGCCGAGCTTGATGCGAACATCGGACGCAATCCCGGCGTGATGGATGCGGAGTCCCCCGATCCACGTGCCGTTGCGGCTCCCCTCGTCGCGGAGCATGAGCCCCGTGTCGGAGACGTGGAGCCGGAGGTGCTCGCGCGAGACCGTGGGGTCGGTGAGGCGCATGTCCGCGAGCTCACCGGTGCCGATCACGAAGACGGGGCTCGCGACGCGTGCGACCAGACCAACATCGGGGCCTTCGGTGACCTCGAGGCGCGCCGCGCGGATCGCGATCTCGGCGATGCGCGGATCGCCGAGCGTCGGGCCCTGGTGAGAGACCGGTCCCGCGGGGACTCGTTCGTCGGCCATCTCAGAAGCTCCCGATGACACGCAGCTCGG
>JAYTZB010001710.1:0-3911 GCA_043742085.1 Polyangiaceae bacterium | reverse complement strand
GCGGTCAGGAGACAACAGGCCATGAGCGATCGCTGCATGCCATGTCCGTACCGTGCACGTGCGTGCGTCACATCGCCTTCGCCGCGGAGGAAGGCTCGGCCGACGCATACTTCGCGCCGCGGACCTCCTCGAGCGCGCGCTCGATCGCTGCCGCGGGCTGTAAAGCCGGTGAGTCGCGCGATCTCGCGACCGCGAGCATCGACGCTGACCACCGGGGGGAAGAGTGTCATGGGAAAACGGATGCAACGCTCGTGCCTTCCTCCTCAGCCGTTTTGCGAGGAGAAAACCAAGCGACGAGGAGCACTTCACCAAAGCAACGTTTCAGCGACGCTTCTGCTAGAAACGTCGCGTGAAACAAGACGACCTCGTGTTCGCAAGCGCATTCGAAGGCCTGGTCGGCGCCGCGCTCGTGCTCGATGCGCGCCGCCGCGTCCGCCTCGCCACGCCCGAGGCGGCGAAGCTGCTACGCACGAAGATCCCGCGCGGCGTACTCGTGACCGATCTGCTCTGCGCCGGTCGCACCAAGCGGCCGCTCGCCGACGCCCTCGACGCCGGACAACCGGTGCGCGCGGTCATCCCGATGCCGGGCGGTCCGGCCGGGCGTCTGCTCGACGTTCGGGCGATCCCGCACCCGCCCGACAACCCTCGCGCCTTCGTGCTCCTGCTCGAAGCGGCGAACGCCAGCGCTTCCGACGGGCCGATTCTCTTTCACGGCATGTGGACCCAAGACGCTCGCATGAAGGAGGTCTTCCGCGTCATCGAGCGAGTGGCGGCCGACGACGATACCGTGCTCGTTCGCGGCGAGACGGGCGCGGGTAAGGAGCTCGTCGCCGGCGCCATCCACGCGCTCTCGGCGCGCCGTAAGGGACCGCTCCGCGTGATCAACTGCGCGGCGTTGCCCTCGAACCTTCTCGAGAGCGAGCTCTTCGGTCACGTCAAGGGATCGTTCACCGGCGCCCATCGCGATACGCCCGGGCACATCCAGCTCGCGCACAAGGGCACGCTCTTTCTCGACGAGGTAGCAGAGCTGCCCCTCGACGTGCAGGCGAAGCTCCTCCGCGTGCTCGAGACGCACACCGTGATCCCGATCGGCGGTCGCGACCCTTTGCCCGTGGACGTGCGCGTGGTCTCCGCGACGCACCGTGCGCTTCGCAAGGAAGTCGAGGCGGGGAGGTTCCGCGCCGATCTCCTCTACCGCTTGCGCGTCATCCCCATCTTCCTGCCGCCTCTTCGCGAACGTCCTGACGATCTCGGTCTCCTCTGCGACAAGCTCGTGCTCGACATGAACCCCGGCCGGCGCCGCAAGATCGAGCGAATCGCTCCGGCTGCGCTCGCGATCCTGACCCGGCACGCGTGGCCGGGCAACGTGCGCGAGCTGCGTAACGTGCTCGCGTACGCGTACGCGACGGGCGACGGCCCGCTGCTGCTTCCCGCCGATCTTCCGCCGGAGCTCCTCTCGCCCGGCGCCGCGGCAGCTCCGGCAGCGCGCGATGAGACCGGGGACGCCCAGGCCGCAACGAGCGACGACCTCGTGCGCGTGCAGGATGCGCTCCGTCACGCCAACGGAAATCGCGCGCGCGCCGCCGCCGCACTCGGGATCAGCCGGGTGACGTTGTGGCGCCGCATGCGCGAGGGAGGCCTCCTCCGTCAACGGTGAGCGTCAGCGCCTTTCCCATTGCGAGAAGACGTGCGGCGGAAGATCGGTGGCGACGACGTTGCCGAGCGTCGGCGCCGAGACCGGATCGTGCGCGCCCAGCCAGTCCCGGAGCATGGTGTGGACATCGAGGGTCAACGCCTTGGCGTCGGCGACGTGTTTCATCCGGCACATGGTGTCGGGCGCGTCGCCCTCACGTTCGCAGGAGGCGAGGGTGTACGTCGCGGCGGGATCGAGCGGCTTGCCGTTCACGTCGAGCGAGACGACGTGATGCCCGAGCGGAGCGTCGGCGCGAAACACCACCTTCATCCCGGCGACACGCGGGAGCCATCCGCCGAAGAGCGCGTTCGGGTCGCGCGTGAAGACGTGCTCGATCTCCGACTCCCAGAACGCCTGGAGCTGCGCGCCGGTGACCTTGCCGAGCTTCACCGGGCCGTTCACCGGGTAGAGCCGGAAGAGATCGGCCTCGGTGATGGGTCCGGCCGCGACGGGGTGACCGAAGCGGAAGCCGTTGGAGAGCGCGATGTCCGCGCCGGTCCGCTCCTTCAGCGCGCGCACCATCACCGAGTCGACGGTGTTCTCGAGCACGCCGTAGCGCTCGAGCGAGGTCGCCGCGTGACCGATCACCTCGCTTGCCTTGGCCCGATAGGGCGCGAGGCTCTCGTCGACGATCGCGGCGACGTCCGCGTCCTCGGGGTAGCGATCGGCGCGCAGCTCGAGCAGCTTCCAGGTGAACGTGGGGCGCCGCCCGCGCGTCACGCGCACGTCGAGCTGGCCGAGGAACGAGGCGAACGCCCCCGGCTCGACGATGATGGTGTTCTTGCGGACGATCGGCTCGCGGACCCGCTCGTGGGTGTCGGCGGAGAGGACCACGTCGATCCCAGGGATGGTCTCGGCGAGCGAGACCGACCGCGCCAGGCCGATGTGCGTGAGCAGCACGACGACATCGACGCGTGATCGGAGCGCCTGGACGTAGGGCCCGATCGACTCCGCGCCGAGGAACTGCAGCCCCTTGCTGTAGGCAGGCGACTGGCGCGTCGGGACATCGGGATCGGTGAAGCCGACGAAGCCGAAACGGACACCTGAGACCTCGCGCTCTAGCGTCGCCGGAAACACCAGCTTGCCCGTTGCCTTGTCGACGACGTTGGTGGCGAGCCACGGGTAGCCCGTCGCCTTGGCGAGCGAGACCATCTGCGGCGGCCCGTAGACGACCTCCCAGTTGCCCGGCACCGCGAGGTCGACGCCGAGCGCGCGCTGCGGCGCCACCACCGATTCGCCATGCGACCAGCTGGCCGCGGCGGAGCCCTGAAACGTGTCGCCGCCGTCGACCAGGAGCGCCCCCGGGCTCTCTTTCCGGATGGCGCGCGCGACGTGCGCGAGGCGCGCGTAGCCGCCGGCCTGCGCGAGCTCCACGGTGCCGTCGGGTCGTGGGAACTGCTCCGGATGCGTGAGGAGGTCGGCGTGGGCGTCGGCGAAGAACATGATCGTCGCGCGGTGCTCGCCCTCTGCGCTCGACGTCGTCGGTGGCGCCGCAGGCGAAGGCGAAGGCGTGCACGCACCCAGAACGAAGAGCGCCGCGAGCCCGGCGAGGGCAGGCCTTTTACCGAGACGTAGAGCTTGCATGACTCGCGCTGCAGCACCAAGCGTGCCACGCTCGCCGGGGCCGTGTTCAACGTTGCACGGGCTCGCGCAGCCGCGACCGCAGGATCGAACATTGCGGCGTTGAAACAATATGCAACGTCGCTGTAACGGTCGGCGCTTGCTTCTCTCGATCCGGGCGCCGCGAGGCGCATTCCCTTGGGTGGCACTCTGCGTGCAGCTCGCAGAGCTTTCCAATGACTCTTCGAGACCCCGCGAGCTTGCTCGGAGCGTTCGGTCGAGTCGCTGCCCTGGCGGTTCTCGTCGGAGCCTGCGATCGGCGGACGGCGGCCGCCGATGGCGGGGCCGCGTCGCCTCACGTCGTGCGCGCACGCGTGGCTTTCGCCGAGCCTAGTGACGACGCGATCCCGCCTGGCGCCGAGGGCGATGCGATTCGCCTGGGGCGAGAGCTCGCGACGCACACCTTCGAGCTCCTTCCGTCGCACGTGGGGAGCGATCTCCATTGCTCGAGCTGCCACCTCGCGGCGGGGACCACGCCGAGCGCCGGACCCTGGGTGGGCGTCACGTCGATCTATCCCGAGTACCGCTCCCGAGCGGCGCGCGCGATCACCATCGAAGAGCGCATCGACGAGTGCTTCGAGCGGAGCGTCAACGGAAC